>QIDW01000307.1 GCA_003230435.1 Acidimicrobiia bacterium
CATAGGAGAGGGTGAATGCGGGCTCGTCGAATCGATATCCCACCAACCGACTGCCGAAGAACGAGAGCACATCTTTGGCCTTCTCCTCGATCTCTTCTTCCTCGCGCTTGAAGGCTGGTGTCTGGAAGATGGCGCTGAAGATCCCTCGTTGTGTGCGGCAATGCTGGCCGACCATGACGTTCTCGAGAACCGTCATGTTGGCGAAAAGACGGACATTCTGAAATGTGCGGGCAATGCCTGCCTTGGTGATCCCCGAAGGTGTGTGGCCGCTGATGTCGATGCCGTCGAAGAGAATCTGACCGCCGTCGGGCTCGAACATCCCGGACACGACGTTGAAGAAGGAGGTCTTCCCTGCGCCGTTTGGTCCAATGATGGAGACGATCTCGCCTTCGTCTATGACAAAGTCGACGTCCTGAATGGCACCTCCAGTCCGCGAGTTTCCAGGATGGCCATTAGCTCTCCCCTTCAAGCTCGGCGGTCTGAACTTGCTTGTCGAGCCAGGCATCCTGGAGGACCTCTTCCTGATGGAGCTCCTGCTGTCGTCGTTTCGAAGGCAGGATTCCCTCGGGGCGCTTCAGCATCATGTAGACCAGCAGGGCGCCATAGAGAAGCAGCTTGAACTGGCCGAACTCCTGGAGGAGCCCGGGCTGGTTGGGCCCGCCGAGGATACCCACGAGGATCAGGGCGCCGACGGCCACACCGGCGATGTTGCCCATCCCTCCAACGATCACGATGACCAGGATGATGATCGAAGTCACGATCTGAAACGAGCTGGCGAACACGGAGCCCACCTTGGCTGCGAACAGGGCGCCGGCAAAGGAGGCGATGATCGCGCCGGTGATGAAAGCCATTAGCTTCGCCTTCACGGTGTCGACGCCAACAGCCTCGGCGACATCCTCGTCCTCACGCATGGCGGCCCACGCCCTCCCGACCCTGGAGTCCTCGATCCGCCACGAGATGTAGGCGGCTACGAAAACGAACGCCATCATTGCGTAGACCATCAGGTCGGGTGTGATGGCGCTGACCTCGGTGCCGGCTACCTGGATTCCCGGGATCTGACGGATCCCTTGAGCTCCGCCGAACAGTGGTTCCAGCCAGTCCGACAGCAGGACGATCCTGACTATCTCTCCAAACCCGAGAGTGACAATCGCCAGGTAGTCGCCCCGCATCCGGAGGACCGGTGTCCCCACCAAGAGACCGGCGATCGTCGCCACAATCAAAACAAAGGGAAATGCCAGCCACCACGACAGCTCAGGACTGAAAAACGGGGAGAGTGGGGAGGTGAGGATGGCCATTGTGTATGCGCCAACGGCAAAGAATGCGACATATCCGAGATCAAGCAGACCGGCGTAACCAACAACGACATTGAGGCCTAACGCCATGATCAAGAAGAATCCGACGTTGGTGAACAACTCGTTGAGGATGCCCCCCAGGAACTGGGGCAGGACGATTATCGCAATCCCGACAAGGGCGATGAGGATCATCTGATTGCGTTTTCCTGGGACCGACGCAGAGGTAGTGAGGCGATCCCTTATCGAAGTGTCCCTCCCCGAGAGGACGAAGCTGAGCGTTGCAGACAATAAGAACACGACGATGGCCGCGACCACGGTCAATCCCGAGACCGGGGCATAGAGAAAGTCGGGAATCGCCGGCAGCCAATCGAAGAAGTCGTCTATCACCGCGTCAAACACCGAGGTGATCAAGACGGTTGATATCCCAACCAGCAAGGCCTTGTAAAACTTGCGCGGAAGCCAGGCAAAGGCCCCACCGATCGCCGCCAACAGAGCAGAGACCACGGGCAGCACCACGAAAGCCGCGCTGGTGCCGTAACCCAGGGTCACGAGCTCGATCATCTTTGGGCTCAGGTTGGGGAAGGTATCTCGGAGCTGAGGGAAGGTGTCGACAATCAGGGCGAACGCGGCGAGAAAGAGACCTACCAATGCTCCGGCAACGGCCGCCTTTGCGATGTCTCCTTGGGAGAGCGGTGCGACTTCGAGTCCTTCGAGGGCTTCTCGCTTGGTGAATCGATGACCGGCGAAGACGGGGATCGAGAACAGCACGAGATAACCCATGGTGAGTATCGGGTCGATGATCAAACGCTCGTTGAAGGCTTGGAGCATGCCGATGGCCGACACATAGATCATGGTCAGCCCGGCGATCGAGGCAACTCCGATGACCTCTCGCAAGGACTCCTTCGCAAAAGTGTTTGTCTGGAGGATCGTCGGCGCCGTAACAGACGTCATACCCGGTCCTCCGATCCCAGGCGTTCACCAAACAGGCCGCTGGGTCGGAATACGAGGACGAGTACCAGAGCCATGAAGGCGACAGCGTCCTTGAGTTGGGTCGCACCTTCGATGCCAAGCCCGCCCAGTATGAGCAAAGGTCCGATCCCTTCGAACAGGCCAAGCAACACGCCGCCCCCCATGGCGCCTGCCATGTTTCCGACACCCCCCAAAACTGCTGCAGTGAAGGCCTTGATCCCAGGGATGAACCCGGTGAGAAAGTTCACCGAGCGGAAGAGCAGGGCCCACATAAGGCCAGCTACTCCTGCCATCGCACCACCTACCGCGAACACGGCAACGATGGTCCTGTCGACATTGATGCCCATCAACCCGGCGATCTCCTTGTCTTCGGCCACGGCCCGTATGGCACGGCCCGTCTTGGTCTTGGTCACGAAGTACCAGAGTCCGATCATGGCGACGATGGCGATGATGATCACGGTCAGTTGAGTAGTCCGGATCTCGATACCAAAGATGGTGACGGAGCCGGCGAGGATCTCTGGTGGCGGCGGATAGGTGTTGAAACCGGCCCCGAAGAACCCGGCAAAGCTGTATTGGATGAAAAAGGACATTCCGATAGAGGTGATCAGCGGGATCAATCGAGGTGACCCGCGAAGTCGTCGGTAGGCGACCCTCTCGATAATCACAGCAAGGAGTGTTGAAGTGACCATGGCCACCAGGAGAACGAGGAGCAGAGAAAGGATGGGGTTCGAATCCCAGATTCCATTCTCGAAGAGCCAGTTGGCTGCGATGAACCCAACCATCGTCCCCGACATGAACACCTCACCGTGGGCGAAGTTGATGAAACCGAGGACGCCGTAGACCATTGAGTACCCCAG
>QIDW01000051.1 GCA_003230435.1 Acidimicrobiia bacterium
CAGGGGGCCGGCTCCTTCTTCCCACCGGGTCGCTCCAGGATGTCGGCGCCTTGCTGAGAACCGCCCGCAGCCTCTACGACCGCCTGGTGGAGGTCGCCAGCCGGATGATTCCGCTGCCCGGGACGCTCGCCGAGAGTCCCGTCGTCCGCAGCCTCGTGGACGACGGGGTCGTGAATCTCACACCTCGCGGGTCCCGGTTCCTGTGGGAGGCAACGGTCTGGGAGCTGGAACCCGGCTCCACGTAGCGAGCCGCCGCCGGCTACCAGCGCGCGTACCGGAAACTCAACTGACACTGGTCGTGCTGGTTGGCCTCCTTCCGTTGAGGGGCTGGTAGTAGCGGTCGGGGTCGATGGTAAGGGTGCGGATCCTCGCCGGAGACGTTGTTGGGCGCCGGGACTGGTCCTCCGGCCCTGGAAAGTTCCGGCCTGGCCTTGCTCTCAGTAGTCTTCGCGTGTCCATGCCCGTAACCTGTGCGCTGTAGCGATCATCGCGCAGCGCTCCGGGCCAGAGGTGCATCGTCATGACCGACTCAAGCCTGCCCCCGACAGAAGCGCTCGACCTCGCGACCCTGATCACGCCAACCGAAAAGGGCATCGCCAGCCGCGTCCTAGCCAGAAGCGGTGGGGGAAACGTCACCCTCTTCGCATTCGACGCCGAGCAAGAGCTAAGCGAGCACACAACCCCGTTCGACGCTCTCGTCATCGTCCTCGAGGGTGAGCTCGTTTTGACCATCGGGGGCGAGCCGGTCCCGGCCACACCCGGCACCATCGTCCGCATGCCCGCAAACGTGCCACACGCGGTCCACGCTCCGGAGCCGTCGAAGATGCTCCTCGTGATGCTGCGAGAGCCAAAGAGCTGAGCACATGTTCTTCTTCCGATTCGCGAACGAGCGGATCGTCGAAGTATGGGAGCTACTAGATCGCTCCACACTTCGCAGCCAGCAGAGCTCCACCACTGTGGCTCTGTCCTCACCAAGCTCGGAGCCGGATCCGGTCGCCTGAGATCGTTCTTCGAACAGGGTCATGGCGGCGACGGCGTCCAACTCGGGAAGCGCGATCACGAGCTCACCGTCGACGCCAAGCGCCTCCCTACTCGTCGCAAGGAATCGAACGAAGGGAGCTGTGGCGGTCGCAACCTCAGCGACATCGACGGCGCCATCCGTCACCTGCTCGCAGTTGTCGAGAATGATCAACATGTGGCTGTCACGCAGCGAGTCGGCAATGGTCGTGGCCATTGGTTCGGTGGTCCTCGGACGCACTCGGAGCACCCGGCCGACCGAAGGCGCGACCTCTTCATCCCGGGAAACGGAGGACAGTTCGATGAAGCAGACGCCATCTGGATACGCCTGCAATGTTGTTGCGCCAACCGGCCTACGAAGGAAGCAAGGTTTCTCGGAAGGTTCAAGGTATACGCGTCAAGTGTGCAGAGCGGGGCGAATTCGTCATCGAGTCCGTCGGCTGCAACCTGCCAAACTGTCACCGGCTCTGCGAGATCGCGGAGGCGATGGGTACCGAGCTCGATGCCGTGCCACTTTGCTGTGTCCGATGCAGCCTTCCACGCGTAACCGGAAACCAGGATCTGGCCCCCGTGGCCCGCACCCATGAGACGGGCTGTGGTATTGAGCGAAGTACCGAACCAGCCCCGCCGCGTTGAACAGCCTCGAGAAGTCGTTTGGTGCTCCGCCGCCGTGGACGGTCGAGGAGATGCTGGCCGTTCCGCCCCCTGACCGGTAACTGATTGTTAGATGGCGATTTCCCAGGTGGAAATAGTCTTCGGTCTAGCTGGGTTTGTGGGCTTGGAATGGGTAGCCCCACGTCCCGAACAGCCGTGCGTTCCTCTCGCCGCTGGCGCCGCCGTAGGTGTCAATGCTCGGCCCGAATTCGAGATCTACGAATCCGACACCTTTGATGACTGTTTCCCACCCTGCACACGGCAGGGCACCGGCAATTCAGCCGGTCCAGAGGTCGATGTCTCGTTTTGCTTTGTCGGAGACGGGCTTGTCTACGCAAATGTCGGCGATCTGAAAACGGCCACCTGGTTTGAGAACGCGGGCGATCTGTTTGTAGGCACCATGTTTGTCGACCATGAGATTGAGCACACCGTTGGAGATGACCAGGTCGATCGACTCGGCGTCGACCGGGAGACGTTCGACGAGCCCTTTCCTGAATTCGACGTTGCCCAATCCCATCCGCTCGGCGTTACGGCGTGCGGCATCGAGCATCTCGGGTGTCATGTCCACACCGATGACCCGGCCTTCTGGGCCTACTGCGATAGCGGCGATGATGGCGTCGACACCCGCTCCCGAGCCGACATCGAGAACCGTTTCCCCTGGCTTTGGCAGACCGAAGTGGAACGGGTTGGCCACACCAGCGAAGGAGGCGATCACCGCGTCGGGGATGTCCTCGATGATCGCTTCGTCGTAACCGACCTGCCGGGCAGCCTCCCGACCGGTGTGGAAGTGAAACTCGTGTTCAGGGCTGGTCGCCACTTCTGCGTAATGCTTCTGGATCTCCAGGCGAAGCAGATCCTCGTCGACCGGGATCACGTCTGTCACTGCACTCCTCCCTCATCAGGGTGGGTCCGAACCATATAGGAGCACTGACACCGGGTGCGGCGTAGGCGTAGGGTTGTGTTCGCTATCACGGAGGAGACAAGATGGGCAAATTGCTCTACATCGGCACCCACGGAACCGACGACCCCACACGGGCGACTATGCCGTTCATCGCCGCATCAGGTGCCCTGAAACGAGGCCACGAACCCTCGGTCGCCTTGATGGGCGAAGCTGTCTACCTGATTGAAGGGCCAAGTCGTCGACCACGTCAACGGAGTCGGATTCCCGCCGCTAAGGCAGCTAATGGACGAGATCATCGGAGCCAAGGTTCCGATCTACGTCTGAATCCCTTGTGCGGTGGCCCGTGAGGTCACCGAGTCAGACCTGGAAGGCAAGAACGCCGAGTTCGCCGGCGCTGATGATCTGAGCGATCTGTCGCTCG
>QIDW01000421.1 GCA_003230435.1 Acidimicrobiia bacterium
ACCTCTCGGATTCCCGCAGTGAAACTGCTTCGTAGCTCAGGCGCATACTGGCGCGGAGACGAGAAGCGGGAGCAGCTTCAGCGCATTTACGGGACCGCCTGGGCCTCCAACAAGGACCTCGCGGCATATCTGCATCGGCTCGAAGAGGCCGAGAAGCGGGACCATCGCCGGCTGGGCCCCGAGCTCGATCTGTACAGCTTCCCACCAGAACTTGGCTCGGGACTGGCGATTTGGCACCCCAAGGGTGGACAGCTGCGAAAGATCATGGAGGACCACAGTCGGGCGTTACATGAGCGTTTTGGGTTCGACTTCGTCTTTACCCCGCACATTGGAAAATCTGACCTGTGGCAGACCTCGGGGCATCTCGACTACTACGCCGAGAACATGTACCCGGGAATGCAACACGGTGACGACCCGGAGTACCGGGTCAAGCCGATGAATTGTCCCTTCCATGTCCTCATCTACAAGAGCCAGGGCCGCTCATATCGAGACCTTCCGATGCGGCTCGGCGAACTTGGCGGCGTCTACCGTTACGAAAAGTCCGGAGTGGTCCAGGGTCTGCTCCGGGTTCGTGGGATGACCATGGACGATTCCCATACTTTCTGTACTGAGGATCAGGTGCAGGATGAGTTGAAGATGCATCTCGACTTTGTGCTCACCTGGCTCAGGGACTTTGGATTCGACGAGTTCGAGGCCGATCTGAGCACACGTCCCGAAAAGGCGATTGGTGATGCGAATCAATGGGAGGTCACCGAGAAAGCGCTCGCCGAGGCACTCGAGACCCATGGTGTTCCCTATGAAATTGCCGAAGGTGAAGGTGCTTTCTACGGACCCAAGATCGATATGCATATCAAGGATGCCATCGGCCGACGCTGGCAAGTTTCCACTATCCAACTCGACTTCAACCTGCCGGAGCGATTCGACCTCGGGTATGCAGCGTCCGGAAATGTCTCGGAGCGCCCCTACATGATCCATTGCGCCAAGGCCGGATCGATCGAGCGTTTCACGGCAATCCTCGTCGAGCACTACGCAGGGGCGTTCCCAATGTGGCTGGCGCCGATTCAGGTGTCGATCATCCCTGTGGCCGACCGACATGACGAGTACGCAGACTCGGTCAGCCAGAGGCTCAGCGATGCAGGTCTACGGTCGGAAGTCGACGTGTCAGCAGAGACTGTGGGTGACAAGATCCGGCGCGCTCTCACCCAAAAACACCCTGCCGTTATCGTCGTCGGCGATGACGATGTGGCGAACTCAACAGTCGGGCTTCGTCTTTACGGCGAAGATAAGGACACTCGTGGCGTCCCCCTGATCGAGGCAACGAACCGGTTGACTGACATGGCGAGCCCGCCCTCCCCATGAGCGACGAGTCGGGCGATCGGATCGACCGAGAGGGAATCCACATCGATCGGGACCTAGCCGATTCCATCGCCATCGAGGAAGAGCTTGACGCCAATGTCGTTGGTGCCTTCCTGTTCCCTGATCCGCGTCGCCGACGCATTGCTGGCTGGGTGTTCCTCGCAGCGGGTCTGATTGCGATTGTGACTATCGACGGCGGATGGGTCCTCGGAGTCGGGTTCGCCCTGCTCGCGATCTGGCAATTCGTCTCGTCGTGGCCTCTGGCAGTTGACGAGAACCAGGCGATGACAGTCGCTGCGGGAGCCGTTGAGTTTCCGATCGGTCACGCCTCGGCCGCCGTTCGTTTTCACGGGTGGCGGTCGCGGCCAAGATGGTCGGTCGTGCTCTATTCAGCCTCTGAGCCACCTGATCAGCGAGCGTTGGTGGTGGTGGACGCGGTTAGCGGGGCCGTTGTCGAAGATCTATATATCGAGGACATCGAAGCCGTTTGAACGCTTTCTGGGCGTCCAAAAGATCATATGCGACGCCCCATGCATTAGGAAAGCGGTTTAGCGGTCGTCGCGCGGGATGAAGGAGCGCTCCGCCGGTCCGGTGTATAGCTGGCGGGGACGGAAGATCTTGGTGTCGGGATCAGCCGACAGCTCACGCCACTGTGCGATCCAACCGGGAAGACGACCTAGGGCGAAGAGGACCGTGAACATGTCAGTGGGGAATCCCATAGCCCGATAGATGATCCCCGAGTAGAAGTCAACATTGGGATAGAGCTTGCGCTCCACGAAGTACTGGTCTGAGAGGGCAATGTCCTCGAGCTCCATTGCGAGATCGAGTAAGGGGTCGTCCACACCGAGCGATTTGAGGACATCCTCGGCGGCCTTCTTGAGGATCTGTGCGCGTGGGTCGAAGTTCTTGTAGATCCGATGGCCAAATCCCATGAGGCGGAATGGGTCTTCTTTGTCTTTCGCCTTCTTGATAACAGTGTCGATGTCGTCGCCGCTTTCGACGATTCTCGTGAGCATCTCCAACACGGACTGGTTGGCTCCTCCATGGAGCGGCCCCGAAAGGGCATGGATACCCGCGGCGATCGAGCTGAAAATGTTGGCGTGTCCGGAACCAACGAGTCTCACCGCTGAAGACGAGCAGTTCTGCCCGTGGTCTGCATGGAGGATCAACAGCATGTTGAGCGTGCGCGTGACTACCGGGTCGTCGATGAAATCCTCGGCCGGGACAGCGAACATCATCTTCAGAAAGTTGCTGGCGTAGTCGAGATTGTTGTCCGGGTATACGTAGGGCTGGTGGGCGCGGTACTTGTAGGACCAGGCGATCATCGTCGGCGTTTTGGCAATCAGACGCCGTGCGCTGATGTCGACATCCTCCTCGTCGAGCGGGTCAAGGGCGTCCGGGTAGTAGGTAGCGAGAGCGGAGGTGGCCGATGCCAG
>QIDW01000142.1 GCA_003230435.1 Acidimicrobiia bacterium
CCCGGGGTGAGATCGAAGTCGGTCAGAGAATCACCATCGAAAGCATTGTGGGCAGCGAGTTCACCGGTCAGATTGTCGACACAACCACTGTCGGAGAATACGAAGCCGTGATACCGGAGATTTCGGGCACCGCCCACATCGTGGGCAGGGGCGAGTTGTGGATCGACCCCGACGATCCCCTCAACCCCGGGTTCCTGATCAGATAGATCCAGCGCCCACTCGCCCCTGGTTGACTATTCCTCTTCGCCTTCGGCCAGGGCCTGAGTTGCCTCGTACCCGCCTAAAGCGTCCGGGACCTCATCCGATACCGCAACCGCCTGGAACTCCTCTACGACGACCTTTTCCTCGTCGACGTAAACGGTGCCACCCGATGCAGCCGTTACACCGGTATTGACATCTGAAACGACCTCGAGACTCGAAACGACTGCAGCCTCCTCATCTTGGGCCATGACGGTGCCCGAGAACGCGGCGACTCCCGCAGCCTCATCGGTGATCATCTCGAGGTTTGCTGCGGTGTCTGCGTCAAGAGTGTGCTCTGCAAGTTTGGCGTAACCTTCCATCGCAACTGCGAGTTCTTTTGCCCACTTCTGATCGAGGACCGCCATGAACGACGACGTGTCCGGCTCGAGTTCCGACGCAGCTTCCATGAGCTCGTCGTTGGCCAGGGCGTGCTTGGCTAGGGCTCCCGTACCGGCGCCAATCCCGGCGCCAACAAGTGCGCTCCCGATGATGGTTGGCGGGAATATGAGGCCGACCAACCCACCTATCAGGGCACCTTTACCGGCCCACTTCTTGGCAGATGGAAGATTCACCTGCTCTACCGAGGTCTCGCCGTCGGCGGCTCTCCTGATCACGGCGGCCTCGATGATCTCGATTGATCCGTCGCTGGCCATCTGCTTGAGCTGTTCGACTGCTTCATCGGCTCCGTTCTCGCTCGGGAACGTGGCCATGACTATCTGTGTTGCTTCCATGCCTGTCGGCTCCTAATTCGGGGCGGCGAGCATAAACGCGGGTGTTGGTTAACCGCCAAACGACGGCCGCACGTCAGTAGATCTGGTCGACGAACGTCTGCTCCTGGAAAGGCGGTCTCACATAGGGGATTTGCTCCATGACGGGGAGCTCCACTGGATCGGGAGTGACATCGGCGTAATCAACCTGGGAGAGGATGTGGCTGATGCAGTTGAGCCGTGCCCGCCTCTTGTAGTCGGACGGCACCACATACCAGGGAGCCTGCTTGATATCGGTGAACTGGAACGTAGTGTCTTTGGCCATCGAGTAGCGCACGTATTGACGATGCTCCTCCAGATCCATCTCAGACAGCTTCCAACGCTTGAGAGGCTCCTGATTCCGTGATTCGAACCGCCTGCTTTGCTCCTCATAACTCACCGAGAACCAGTACTTGAGCAGGGTTATCCCCGACCGGACCAGCATGCGCTCGAATTCGGGGCAGGAACGCAAGAACTCCTGATGTTCGTCCTCTGTGGAGAATCCCATCACCCACTCGACATTGGACCGGTTGTACCAACTTCGGTCGAAGAGAACGATCTCACCCGCAGCCGGCAGATGACTGACGTAGCGCTGAAAATACCACTGGGTTCTCTCGCGTTCCGTCGGCTTGGGAAGGGCTGCAACACGGACGATTCTTGCGCTCATGCGCTCTGTGATCCTCTTGATCACACCACCCTTGCCCGCAGTCCCACGCCCCTCGAAGATGATCGCCACCCGAAGCCCCTGCTGAACTACCCAGTACTGGAGTTTGACGAGCTCTCCCTGCAGTCGGATCAACTCCCTCTCATAGAAACCCCTTTTCAGTTGTCCGTCGTCGGCGTAATGCTCGGGCCCTGCCGGCGTGTCATAACTGACGAATTCGTCAGCCCCTACTGGAAGGCTGAAAGGTTCTCGTTGGTCCTTACCCATAACTGCCTCTCACGAATCGCAATCTGGCACATCCTAGAAAGTGTGACACAACATGGATCGTCCTGACTCCTGCGGTGCTTCCACTCGTTCAAAGGACCTGGGTCAGACCTCCGTCGACCACCATCACCTCTCCAGTGGCATACGTGTTGGTGGCGAGTGCGATTATGGCATGGGCGATATCGTCTGGCGTTGCGGACCGACCCAGCGGAGCTATCTCGGAAACTTGTTTGTGCATCTCATCCCAATCTGTCGTCCAAGGAGTTCTGACAAGTCCCGGGGCCACAGCGTTCACTCGCACCGGGCCGCAGGACTTCGCCAGTAGGACCGTCATTTGATTGAGAGCGGCTTTGCTCATCGAGTAGGCAATCGAACTGCCGATGGGACGAACACCTGCGATGGAGGTGACCATCACCACGTTGCCATCTGGAGATTTCCTAAGGTGCGGCATTGCTGATCTGGTCAGCCACCAGGTCCCGAAGACGTTGACCTCGAAGGTCCGACGAAAGATCTCGTCGGTAAGTGCGTCCAGGTCTTCATGGGCAACCTGGGTGGTCCAACCGGCGTTGTTGACGAGAATATCGAGTCGTCCGAACCTATCGATAGTCGCAGCAATCAGGGCCTGGCCCTGGTCCTGATCACTGATGTCCGACTGGACGTAGATCGATTCGCCAGGCAGCGACTCGGAAACCTCTTCACCCGCTGAGACCGAAGTTGCTGAGTTGACGACGACCCGAGCACCTGCTTCGGACATTCGACGTGCAACAGCCTCGCCGATGCCACTCGACGACCCGGTCACGATCGCCACTCTTTCCTCGAGCTCTGCCAATGAACAGCCCTCCTCGTCGAAAGCTCAATGATGACAGGAAACCTAG
>QIDW01000392.1 GCA_003230435.1 Acidimicrobiia bacterium
GTTCCACGGATGTGGAAACACCAGCTGGTTACAGATCCACCACATCCAACATTGGTCCCAGGGAGGAGCCACGGATCTGGACAATCTGATCCTCCTCTGTGGGTTTCACCACCGTTTCGTACACGAACACGGGTGGTTTATCACCACCAGCTCAACCGGTGTCTTCCAGTTCCGCAAACCCGACTGGACCCCCTACCCGCCACCCAAACCAGACTTACATCCCAAACTCGCCCGACTCGCAGGCGCCCGACCTACATAGGGGCATCTGCCCCCGCTCAGGAGAGCAGAAGATGAAGACAGTCCAATCGACGCAATCCGTACTACTGTCATAGAACATATGTTCGTTTTGGGTATCGATCCCGGCCTCTCGGCAACCGGATACGGCCTGGTCGAGGGTTCTCATCCGCCCAAAGCTCTCCTGGCAGGTGTGATCCGCACCGGCACCGATCTCGCGGTTCCTCAACGTCTTGCAGAGCTCCATCGTGGTCTCACCCAGGTGATCAGTGACGCAGAACCGGAAGTGATTGCCCTCGAGACCGTCTTCACCAATCGCAACCTGCAGACGGCGATCTCGGTGGGTCGCGCCTCAGGGGTCGCGCTTCTCGCTGCAGCCGAGGCAGGTGTCCCCGTTTACGAGTATGTGCCCACCGCGATCAAATCGGCGATGACCGGCGACGGCTCGGCCAACAAGACTCAGGTCCAGAAAATGGTGGCCCGTCTACTCCGTCTCGAGGAAGCGCCGAAACCGGCGGACGCCGCCGACGCCCTCGCGATTGCACTCTGCCACCTTCGTGCCGCGCCGCTGCAGGTGAGCCGATGATCGGGCGTCTGCGCGGGATGTATGTGTCGAGCCAGGACACCGTCGTCACCATTGATGTCAATGGCGTCGGGTACGAAGTCCAGGTGACCCCGCGCGATCTTGGAACGCTTCCCGGGGTTGGCGAAGAGATCGTCGTTCACACGCACACACATGTGCGGGACGTCGAAATAAGTCTCTACGGATTCGCATCCGAGTCAGATCGAGAGCTGTTCCGCATCCTCCTCACCGCCAGCGGAGTCGGACCCAAAGTCGCGCTGGCGATCCTCGGTTCGATAGCCAGCGAAGAAGTGATCCGGGCCATCGTTTCTGAAGATCCCGACACCCTCACACTTGCCCCTGGAGTCGGCAAGAGGGGAGCCCAGAAGATCGTCCTCGAGCTCGCACCCAAGCTCGCCGGAAGAGAGATCGAGATGACCCGCGGCAGCGAGCTGGGGTCGGTGCGCCAGGCCCTCGAAGGCCTCGGGTACACGACAGCAGAGATAAACACTGTGATCAGCTCGGTGGATCCGAATGACCCGCTCGATGCGCAGATCAAGGCCGCCTTGCAGAGTCTGGGCAGTAGGTAGCCGTGCGCGAGGACAGTCTGCTCAACCCGACGATCGAGAACGAGGAGGAGCTGTCACTTCGACCGAGAGACCTCGACGAGTTCATCGGGCAAGCCAAAGTCAAGAACCGGCTCCGGATCTCCCTCGAAGCCGCCACCAAGGAAGGCCGACCCCTCGATCACGTTCTCTTCTCCGGTCCTCCCGGTCTGGGCAAGACGACTCTGGCTTCGATCATCGCCGCCGAGAAAGGTGTGGCGATCCGGGTGACATCGGGTCCCGCTTTGGAGCGACCCGGCGATCTCGCCGCGATCCTCTCCAATCTGGCGCCACAAGATGTCTTCTTCATCGATGAGATCCATCGTCTGCCCCGGGCGGTAGAGGAGATCCTCTACCCGGCCATGGAGGACTTCCAGATCGATGTGGTCCTTGGGAAAGGGCCCACCGCACAGTCAATCCGCATCGACCTCCCTCGTTTCACTCTGGTCGGGGCGACAACCCGCAAGGGCAAGGTCACCGCTCCTCTTCGCGACCGGTTCGGTATCGAGGAGAAGCTCGACTACTACCAGCCGGATGAGCTTGCGGTGATAATTCGTCGTTCGGCGAAGATCATCAATGTGGAGATTGACGAGCCGGCAGCCGAGCTGATCTCAGGCCGGAGTCGTCAGACCCCACGCATCGCCAACCGCCTCCTCGCACGTGTTAGGGATTACGCAGTGGCCAGAGCCTCGGGGTTTATCGAGCTCAGCGTGGCGGAGGAGGCACTAACGGTTTTCGAGGTGGATGATCTCGGTCTCGACAAAGTCGACCGGTCGATTCTCATCGCCATCATCGACCGCTTCAACGGAGGTCCCGTGGGGCTCTCGACGCTGTCGATTGCAGTTGCGGAAGAGCCCGAAACCGTCGAAGACGCCTACGAGCCGTTCCTGCTCCAAACAGGTCTGATCAAACGGACACCACGGGGTCGGGTTGCCACCGAGCACGCATATGCCCATCTAGGGATCGAGCGCCCTGAGACACCTCAGGGAACCCTCCTCTAGTTGTTGACTGTGAAGGTCGCCGACTTTCACTACGACCTGCCCGACACGTCGATCGCACAGTCGGCAATCGAGCCACGTCACGATTCTCGGCTGCTCGACACTCGAGACATGAGCGATCATCAGTTTCTCGATCTGGGAGACCTACTCGAATCAGGCGACCTGCTTGTCGTCAACGACACCAGGGTGAGGCCTGCTCGTCTGGTTGGGCGGCGGGTCGACACCGGAGGCAAGGTCGAGTTGTTGCTGCTGGAGCATCGCCAGGACGGATTGTGGGACGCCCTCGCACGACCGGCCCGACGTCTAAGACCGGGCATCTCTCTCGAGTTTGAGGATCTTTCGGCCACCGTGAAGACCACCGCTGACCAGGGGATCCTCACTTACGCAGATGACGAAGAGACGGCCATCGCGGCGTCCGGGTCAGTTCCGCTACCTCCATATTTCACCGGGACACTCACAGATGCCGAGCGCTACCAGACGATCTTTGCAAGGAAGCCAGGGTCGGCGGCTGCACCCACGGCCGGGCTCCATTTCACCGATCAGGTTCTGGCCGGACTTGATGACAGGGGCGTGAGTTTGACAACCGTTGACCTCCATGTGTCCTTGGACACTTTCAGACCGATGAGCGTCGAGCACATCGATGACCACGAGATCCATTCCGAGTGGTGTTCGGTGCCGGCGGAGACCGCCATGAGGATCGCGGAGACTCGAGCGGCCGGTGGGCGGGTGGTGGCGGTCGGTACGACGGTCGTCCGCACTCTGGAGTC
>QIDW01000353.1 GCA_003230435.1 Acidimicrobiia bacterium
CCCTCGACTATCGCCTCCGAACGCTTGAGCCGGAGAGGAACGGGTGCGACCGCGCCCGCGGCGAGTCTTACCCGTAGACAGGTCGCTCCATCCCACTCCACGAGGGTGGCAACGCTGGCAATGGCCAGGTCCATCGCCACCCGCCCTTTGCGGAGGAAAACCGAACGTGTGCCATCGCCGGGTGGGTCTAACAGAATGGCGGTGAGGATCTCGCCCGGCCTCAGCGCGGTCTGACCAGGGCCCTGGAGGAAGTCTTCCAAGGTCACCTCTCGTGACCCTTCAATATCAGCCAATTCGACAGACGCTCCATAGACCAGCAGAGGGGGCACGGTGTCGGCTGCGGGCGATGCATTGCACAGATTGCCGCCCAAAGTCGCCATGTTGCGTATCTGACGGCTTCCGAGGATCGCGATGGATTCGACCAACGCCGGGAAGTTTTCAGCTACCACCGGATGAACCTGGACGTCACTGAGCGGCACCGTCGCGCCGATCCTCACCCGGGTCGATGTTTCGATGTCACTCAACTCGCTCAGACCTCGTAGGGAGATGAGCGCCGCGGGCTCTGGCTTGCCATTCCCCATTTGCACGAAGAGATCGGTGCCGCCGGCGACATACCTGGAATCAGGAATCTCTGCTGCAAGGCGAAATGCCTCGGCCAGGGTCGATGGTCGGTGATACCCATAGCTCATCAGACGATTACTCCTCGACCACGCAGCAATTCGAGCTCGCCGACCGAGAATCCCGCTTCGGTCAGAACTGCGTCGGTGTGCTCGCCGTAGGCCGGTGGAAAGGGCAAGGTTCTGTCGATGGTCTCGAGATGGGACACGGGAACCGCAGGTGGCGGAAGGCGGATCACCCGGCCGTCGGGGGCCACGGTTTGCAAGGCGGATTGGCTGACAAAGGGGAGATCGGGGACCTCCTCGATAGGCGTGATCGGCGAGTGCGGGATCGACGCCTCGGTAAGAACCTCGGCCAGACTCACCGCGTTATAGCGGCTTGTGAGCTCACCGATCTCAGCATGAAGATCATCCTGAGCCGATCGGCGCCCTTCGTTGGTTCGAAAACGTGATTGGTCGAGTTTCTCGAACATGGGCTGGGAGATGAGCCGACTCCATTGGGCGTCACTGCCTATGGCGATGTAGATGAACCCGTCGGTGGTCGGATAGGCATTCACCGGGATGAACTGGCGGTGCTTGTTGCCGTTGCGGCGAAGATCGTCGGGAGAGCTCCCCATATCGAGCAGTGGGGTGAACGTCTGCAACCAGGAGACCGCCGAGTGGGCGAGAGAGACGTCGATCAGCTTCCCCCGGCCGGTGCGTTCTCGCTCGAGCATGGCCAAAAGCACCTGCGCGAACACCTCGTCGCCCGATTTGAGATCGGTCAAAGGCGGGCCGCATTGCATCGGTGGACCTTCGCGCTCGCCCGTCAGGTCCATGAAGCCACACAAGGCTTGCGTGACAGGATCGTATCCAGGAACGTCGGGGTAGTCGATGCCCATGGCTGATATCGAGCACCAGATGAGATCCTTTCGAGCCGACCGGAGCGTCTCATAGTCGATACCGAGCTCGGAGTGGCGGGCCGGCATCGTGTTGGTGCAGAAGACGTCGACCTCCAACTCCTCGATCAAACGAAGAAGGGCGCGACGACCCTCCTCCTCCTTCAGGTTGAGAGTGATCGCCTCCTTGCCCACGTTTGGAGCCACGTAATAGCTGTGCCGATCCTCCCCTGCCACCGGACGGCCGATGTATCGGTTTGGGTCACCATTGGAGATGCGGCCCGGCACCGGTGTCGATTCGATCCGGATGACCCTCCACCCAAGGTGGACAAACCTAAGCGTGCCATAGGGCAAGCTCAGCGCCTGCTCGAGGCTGAGAACGACAGGCGGCCCGGCTTCTCGCGTCTGTTCAGTGGTCAACGGGGTCTTTGCAGACATTCACCGGAGGATACGCTTGGTGACCGGGTCCCCAGTCGGTTCGTGATCCCGCGTGCGAGGAAGAGTTGGGATATAGGGTGAGTGGCACCTGTCGTGTCTCGAGCAAGGAGCGGATAGCGGTGAGTGCCAAGCCGACAAAGTTGGGGCGGGTAGTGGAAACCACTTCTGGCGTCCCCATCAAGACGGTCTATGGGCCCGAGGACACGGCGCATCTCGACTATGGGCGCGATCTGGGGAATCCAGGCGAATACCCGATGACCCGGGGACCCTATCCGGAGATGTACCGGAACAAGCTCTGGACCATGCGTACCTATACCGGGTTCGGGACTGTGTCAGAGGTCAGCGGTTGGAATAGACGGCTCTACGAGGAGGAAGGCGCCACCGGTCTGTCGATAGCCCTCGACCTTCCCACCCAGATGGGCTACGACTCCGATCACGAGGAGTGGAGTCCGGAGGTTGGCAGGGTTGGTGTCGCAATCGATTCGCTGGCCGACTTCGAGGTCCTCTTCGACGGGGTCCCCCTCGACGAGGTGTCGACATCGTTCACTATCAATGCTCCCGCCTTTCTGTTTCTCGCCCTCTATCAGGTGACCGGTGAGAAGCAGGGCGTTCCGGCGGAAAAGCTCCGCCCCATCGTTCAGAACGACATTCTCAAGGAGTTCTTTGCACGAGGTGCTTGCGTGTTTCCGGTCGAACCAAGCCTTCGCATCGTGGCCGACACGTTCGAGTACTGCTCAGAGGTGATGCCTCGGGCCAATCCCATCTCAGTCTGTGGTTATCACATCCGTGAATCCGGCGCCACCGCCGTCCAGGAAATGGCGTTCGCGATCTCCAATGCGA
>QIDW01000437.1 GCA_003230435.1 Acidimicrobiia bacterium
GCGGCAACTCGCTTGAGGTCGTCCAGATAGGAGGTCGCATCACCGCGAGCCGTGCCGACTTCTGACAGAAGTAGTGCGATGGCCTCGTCCTTGTCCTCGGGCAACTCCAGACCCAGAGCGTGTGGGTCCGGAGCCGTTTCGGTTCGCTCCGCCGGCAACACGCCCGCAACTTCTGCAGAGCCCAGGCCGTCGTCATCGGAATCGGTCCCGGTGGTTTGGTCGGCTCTGAGATCACTCATCTTCGTCAACTATCTCGGCCTCGACGATGTCGTCGTCCGAGGTGGCATCCTCGGCTTCGGCTTCACCGGCCTGCTCGGCCGCTGCTTGCTGGTAGAGCCGTGTGGCCATTGCCTGACTCGCCTGAACCAGTTCATCCATCTTCGACCGGAGCGCCTCCGTTTCGGCGTCTTCGTCTCCGAGTGTCTCTTTGAGCGCCGCTAACGCCGTCTCCACGCTCGACTTCTCGTCCTCGGTCATCTGCTCAGCCTGCTCTTCGAGCAGTTTGTCGGTCTGATGAACAAGTTGATCGGCCTGATTATGGGTCTCGACAGCCTCCCGACGTTTGGCGTCCTCTTCGGCATAGGCCTCGGCATCTTCGACCATCCGGTCGATGTCATCCTTGGCCAGAGCGGTTCCACCCGTGATGGTCATCTTCTGCTCTTTGTTGGTGGCCAAGTCCTTTGCGTGAACATGCACGATGCCATTGGCGTCGATGTCGAAGGTGACCTCGATCTGGGGGATTCCCATCGGGGCCGGCGGGATGCCCGTGAGTCGAAACTTGCCCAGACTGTTGTTGTCGGAGGCCATCGTCCGCTCGCCCTGAAGCACGTGGATCTCGACTTCAGGCTGGTTGGCGTCGGCCGTCGTGAAGATCTCAGACCGCTTTGTCGGGATCGTGGTGTTTCGCTCGATCATTCGTGTCATGACAGAGCCTTTGGTCTCAATGCCAAGTGTCAAAGGAGTGACGTCGAGCAGGAGGATGTCCTTGACGTCGCCCTTGAGCACGCCGGCCTGAATCGCGGCTCCCGCAGCCACGACCTCGTCCGGGTTCACGCCCTTGTGCGGGTCCTTGCCAGTCAGCTTCTTGACCAGTTCCTGTACCGCCGGCATCCGGGTGGAGCCACCCACCAGCACAATGTGATCGATCTCTTCGACCGACACGCCACCATCCTTGATCACCTGCTTGAAGGGACGTCTGGTCCGTTCGAGGAGATCCTCAGTCAACTTCTGGAACTCAGAACGGCTCAGCTTCTGCTGAAGGTGGAGTGGGCCGGCGTCGGTGGCCGTTATGAACGGCAGGTTCACTTCGGTCTCGACGACGGTGGAGAGCTCGATCTTGGCCTTCTCGGCGGCCTCTTTCAGCCGCTGAAGTGCCATACGGTCCTGGGCGAGGTCGACGCCGTTGTCATTCTTGAAGGTTTCGACGAGCCACTCGATGACTTTGTCATCCCAGTCGTCGCCACCGAGTTGGGTGTCGCCCGATGTGGCCTTGACCTCAAAGACTCCGTCGCCAATCTCGAGGACCGACACGTCGAACGTTCCACCACCCAGGTCAAACACGAGGATGGTGTGATCGGTCTCCTTGTCGAGACCGTAGGCCAGCGACGCAGCGGTTGGTTCGTTGATGATTCGCAGGACTTCGAGACCTGCAATCTGACCGGCCTCCTTTGTTGCCTGCCGCTGGGAGTCGTTGAAGTAGGCCGGAACGGTGATGACGGCTTCGGTAACGGTGTCGCCCAGGTAGGACTCTGCGTCCCGCTTGAGCTTCATCAGAATGCGAGCCGAGATCTCCTGGGATGTGTAGTCCTTGCCGTCGATGTCGATTGACCAATCCGTGCCTATATGCCGCTTGATCGAGCGAACCGTGTGGTCGGGGTTGGTGATCGCCTGACGTTTGGCAACTTCGCCAACGAGGACCTCTCCCTCTTTGAACGAGACGATGGAAGGGGTTGTGCGGGCGCCCTCGGCGTTGGCGACGATGGCCGGCTCGCCACCCTCGAGAACAGCGATGACGCTGTTCGTGGTGCCGAGGTCGATTCCTACAGCGCGTGACATTGTTTACTGAACCTCCGGTTTATTGATTGAGTCAGCAGAGATTCTACAACCTGAGTCGGGTGTTGTCACATTTAACCTGACAGTTGTCCCTGACCTGGGATGTTAGGAGGCTAAGCTCTTGATGTACTCGACCAAATCACCGATTTCCTGTTCGGTCAGCGAATCCGCATATTCGGGTGGCATGATGTTGTCGAAGCCGGCTACCACCTGTGAGCCCGGATCGACGATCGAGTTGGCCAGGTAGGTCTCGTCCGCAATCACGACCTCTCCCGATTGGAGAGGACGACTCGACCCGGCAAGCCCTTTCCAGGTGGGGCCCGAACCTGGAGTGCCATTGATCGTGTGACATGCCAGGCACCCGGTGTTGCCGGCGATGATCTCGCCGCGTACCGCGGCATCTGGATCCACGAGGATCGGCGCTGTCGTAGCCGTGCTCCCCTGGCCGAGGGACTCGCCGCTGAACATGAATAGAGCGGCCCCGAGACCCAAGAGTATGACGAGGGCGAAAACACCCTCGGCCCAATTTCTCATAGCCGAGAACCGTAGACAGCGTCAGGACAAAAAGAGCGGCTAACCCGAACCTCAGCTTCTCCGGCCCGTATCTGGGTCAGATTCGCTCATCTACAACACCTCACACGAGCATATGTCGCCGACCCGACAGTTGGTAAGTGTCGTCCGTCTGACAGTTCAGGCAGGGGCACCATCCGATGACGTTGCATGACATACGCAGCTGACGCCAAGCTCCGCCCCGCGGAGGGCACCGACCATACGGAATCCTCCAAGTGGCGGAGTCGCGGCATCTCGCTGGCAATACTCGGGTTGGCAATCACGACGATCGCCTTTTTTGGGAACCTTGTTTCCGTCGGACAGTCCGGCGCTGATCAGGCTTCGACCCTTGCATGGACTTTCGGCGTCACGACGACAGGATTCGCTCTGACCAAGACGGCAATCGCCGTTGTGCTTTGGGGGATCATCTTGAAACTGTGGCTCCGCGCTGACTCCATAAAACATTCCCTTCCCAAACTGGTGGGAACCCCTGGAGCCGATTCGACTCCTCTGGGTGTCATCGACACCCCATTTGGCAAAGTGGCGGTAGCCGACGAGGCTCCGGGCCCGCTTCCCATCCACAAGATGGCTAAGAAGCTGTTCCGACCCATGGTCGCCATGGGGCTCATGACCGTAGTGATTGGTCTGATCGTCTCATTCGTGGCAGCAGGCACGGCTCCCAACATCTCCGCTCTGGCATGGATGCAGGGTCTTCAGTTCCTCGGGGAAGGAATGCTGCTGAGCGGCATCGCTTTCATGCTTGGAACGATCCTTTGGGCGATCCGAACTGCCGGTGGCGAAGTCCAGGAGTCTCTCGGGGTAAAGGTCTACACGCCAAAGATGCCAGGATTGGCCAAAGGGTTCGTGGCCCTGATGATGCTCGGTCTGATGGTTTCCATCGCCCAGTTCATTGGCTACGTCGTGGTTGCCGGCTCGTCGGATCCAGCATCCGCTTTTGCCTGGCTGGGACCATTCCGTGAATTCGGCCTTGGGCTGATACTCGCCGGAATCACCCTGTCGTTGGTGGCAATCGGAAAGGTTCTCGCGTTCCAGTTCTGGCGCGTTCAGAACCTGATCAAAAACGGAGAAAGGAGCTGACATGACCACAAGTACAGCTACAACAAGCACCGATTTCCCAATCGATGTCAGTAAAAAGGGACTCGGCTTCAACAAGCCGCAGCAGATGGGCAGGAAACTATGGGGGCCCATGTGGGTCATGTCGATCATGGCATTTCCCATTGCTCTCGTTCTCGGCATTGTCCGAGCCAACGCGATAGCCGGCGGAGAGTCCGAGGCGACGATCGCCGCCCTCGGGCACACGACGACGGGCATCATGTTCATCGGATTCACTGCGGTATTTGCGGCGATCTCCTTCGCCATTGCCGGGATTCTCGGTGAGTTCCGCAAGGGTGGTGGCGAGACTCAAGAGCTGGTGAGCTCCGAAGTTCGGACGCTGAAGATGGCACCAACGGCCAAGATCCTCATCTTGGGCATGGCAATGGGAATGATGACTCTGCTCATCGCCTCGATCGTGCACCTGGTCGTTGCAGCCCAGGTGTCCTCGGGCTCGCTCAGCCTTGCCGGAGCCGAGACTGCAGCGATCAACCTGGAGGCGGTACGCCGACTCGGCGTCGCCGTGTACCTGGTAGCGATCACGTTTGGTCTTGCGACCATCATCAGGGTGCTCCGGTTCCAGGCGATAAGACTTCGAGAGCTGGTTTAGGTCTCCTCCTAACCACTTCCTCCGCTCCGAAGACAGAGGTGGGTCGTCCCTCGGGACGGCCCACCTTTCGCGTTTGAAACGCTTTCTCTCCCGCGCAAAAGACCACATGCGACGCGCCATGCATTAGGAATGCGAAATGGTGGTGGGATTGTCCAAGCCACGACAGTTGGGCATAAAAGGACGGGCGGGCGACATTTATCACTGTGACAGCTCCCGAGGAGGACATATGGACAACATCGATATCGCCCTCCTGATACTGAGGTTTGGGGCAGGCATCCCGATCATCGCCCATGGCATCAATCACGGCCGAAGTCTCGAGGGCACGGCCAACTGGTTTGCGAAGGTGGGATTCAAGGCCCCACACCTGAATGCATTCATATCATCGGCGATGGAGATAACCGTCGGGCTCGCCCTGATCGCCGGTTTGCTTACCCCGGTGGCCGCCGCGGGTCTTGCCGCGACGATGTTCGTGGCCTTCTGGTCGATTCACCGGTTTGCCGGTTACTTTGTGTTTCACCGGCCTGACGAGGGCTACGAATACGTGGCAACACTCGCCGTCATAGCTCTTGCCCTGGCGATTATGGGACCAGGCTCGGCGTCGGTGGACGCTGCCCTTGGGCTCGACGAAACCCTGTCCGGAGCGATTGGCGCAGGCATCTTTGGTGCCGGGATACTGGCCGCTGTTGGTCAACTAGCAACGTTCTGGCGCAAGCCTGTCAAGGAGGAAACGAAAACATGACCCTGAAGCAACTGCCCTCTGGCCTCGCCGAGACGAGAAACTCTCTTCATCAGCTGGCCTTCTTCGCCCTGAGCCCCGCCCGTTATAAGGCGATGGGGCGGATGGGGCTACACGCTACGCCGGGTGGGTTTGGCACGCCGGAGTTCGAGGGTCGTGTTGCCCGGATCGAAGGTGACCAACTCGTCCACAGCCAGGATGGCAACGTAGCCACCCAGGCGATAACCACCATTCGTGAGGCTGCCGGGTTCTTCGGGATCGACTACGAGGTCGAAT
>QIDW01000298.1 GCA_003230435.1 Acidimicrobiia bacterium
AATCACAAGGTGGCGGTGATGGGCGCCAAGCAGCTCGCAGGAGTGATGTCCATCGTCGCCCGTCAGTCCGCCGAATCTCGGGAGGAGGAATTCGATGAGGAGGCTGACATGTTGCGCAACACCGATCTCGTGGAGATGATGGAACACACCGAGCAGGCCTTCTTCTCTACGGCCCGCGTCCGCGACGACGGCCTGATCGACCCGCGCGATACGAGGACTGTCCTCGGCATTGCCCTTTCTGCCATCCACTCCGCTCCGGTCAAGGGAACAGACCGGTTCGGTGTCTTTCGCATGTGATGACAATCTCGAAGATCTTGGTCGCCAACCGAGGAGAGGTTGCAAGAAGAGTTTTCCGAACAGCCCGGGAAATGGGGATCGCCACTGTGGCGGTGTACTCCGACCCCGACAAAGGCGAGCCGCACATGAGGGAGGCCGACGAGGCAGTACGGCTGGCTGGTGCAGCATCGGCGGATACCTATCTCGACATCGGAGCCATACTTGCGGCGAGCAGAGAAACCGGAGCAGACGCCGTGCATCCCGGTTATGGATTTCTCGCTGAGAATGCCGACTTCGCCCGAGCCGTGATCCAGGCCGGGATCACCTGGATAGGCCCCTCCCCACAGTCGATCGAAGTGATGGGCTCGAAACTCCAGTCAAAGCGACTGATGGAGTCGGTTGGAGTCCCCGTCCTGGCGAGTATTGAGCTCGAAGGGCTTTCTACCGTGAAGTCGGCTGCGATGGCACTTGGCTTTCCCGTGCTGGTGAAGCCGTCGGCTGGGGGTGGCGGCAAGGGAATGAGAATTGTCACGAAACCCGACGACCTTCTCGAGGCTATCGAAGGGGCTCGTCGCGAGGCCGCCGCAGCATTCGGCGACGGCACCGTCTTCCTCGAGAAGTACCTGGAGGCCCCGAGACACATCGAGATCCAGGTCTTCGGCGATACCCACAGCAACTTCATTTCGCTCTTTGAGCGTGAGTGCTCGATCCAACGGCGACATCAGAAGATCATCGAGGAGTCGCCTTCGCCGGCAATCGACGAGCCCATGAGGACAGTGATGAGTGGGGTTGCGATCGAAGCGGCCAGGGCAGTCGACTACGTGGGTGCCGGGACGGTCGAGTTTCTGTATCAGGACGAGAGCTTCCACTTCCTCGAGATGAACACTCGGCTCCAGGTGGAACACCCGGTGACAGAGATGGTCACCGGGTTGGATCTGGTCAGACTTCAGATCGAGGTCGCTACCGGGGCGACCCTGCCCGACCAGGCTCCGACGATGACCGGTCATGCCATCGAAGCAAGGCTCTACGCCGAGGATCCTCTCAACGATTTTCTTCCGGTCACCGGCGAGTTTCACAGGTTCGCCGTACCGGCGACTGATGGGTTGAGGGTCGACTCCGGAATCGAGGACGGTTCGCAGGTATCGGCCCACTACGACCCGATGATCGCCAAGGTCATAGCCCATGCCACCACCCGGGAGGGGGCCGCTGAGATTCTGGCGAAGGCACTTCGGAGATCCCACATCCATGGCTCGACCACCAACCGGGCTCTTCTTGTTCGAGTGCTGGAGCATCCCGAGTTCCTGGATGGGAAGACGGATACCCACTTCCTGGACCGCCTCGACCCCAAAGAACTGGGACAGCCCCTTATCGACCCAGCCAACGAGCGACTCGCTGCAGTTGCTGCGGCCCTGGCAGATCAGGCGCACGAGCGGTTGGTTGCAAAGGCCCTTCCAACCATTCAGTCCGGATGGCGCAACTCTCCCAGCCAACTCCAGCGCCGGACCTACACCGGGTATCACGGGGAGTACGAGATCTCCTACTCGGTCGACACGGACGGCTTTCCGATCGAGGGTGTCGGGTTGGTCGTCCTCGGCGAGACATCCCCCGACGTTGTCTCGTTCAGGATTGATGGCGTTGAGTTCGAATACGAGACGGCTCGATACGGAGACGACCGCTTCGTGGACTCGGAGAACGGTCCAGCCCACCTCATAGCCGTGCCTCGTTTCCCCGAGACGGATTCCGATGAGGACGCCGGGTCGCTCCACGCACCGATGCCCGGGAAAGTGATCAGGGTCGATGTTGTCGTGGCCGACCACGTGGTCGAGGGCCAGGTCCTGGTGGTGATCGAGGCAATGAAGATGGAGCACACGCTGCGCTCACCCCACGATGGAACAGTGGTTGACGTCCGTCACCAGGCCGGCGATCAGATAGATGCGGACGCGGTGTTGGTGGTCGTCGAGGAGGAATAGTCCCCCAGAACGCTCAGCACGTAGTCGAGATCAGCCGCTGTGTGATCAGCATTGACCTGGAAGCGGATCTCCTCGTTGCCTTTGGGGACCACCGGAAAGTTCAGCCCCGTCGCCAGAACCCCATTGTCGAATAGATGTCCGACAATGCCAGAAGTCCGCTCGGTATCCCGGACCATGAGGGGCACTATGGGATGAGGTCCCGGAATCGTCTCGTAGCCGGCTTTGACCAACCCGGCCTCGAAACTCGTCGTCATCTCTCGGAGGTGGGCCAGCATCTCCTCGCCTTCCGGTGAGTCGAGGATCGAAACCGACATTTCGGCGGCCGCCGCTTCTCCGGCTGTGATCGGGTTGGAGTAGACGTACATCGGGCTCTTCTCACGGAGAAAGGAGACGAGGGGGGTGGTTCCGGTGACGTAGCCGCCGTTGACACCGAACGCTTTGCCAAGAGTGCCGACGAGAACGTCGGCCGAGCTCCCTGTCTCCTCTTCCGTTCCACGTCCGGTCGCTCCGTA
>QIDW01000317.1 GCA_003230435.1 Acidimicrobiia bacterium
GTGATGTTCACTGACATCGTCGACTCCACCAGACGGGCCGCCGAACTCGGAGACCTGAAGTGGCGTCGTCTGCTCGAGAGACACAACCAACTGGTTCGTTCCGAGCTCACACGTTGGAGAGGCACCGAAGTCGGAACCACCGGGGATGGGTTCCTTGCAACCTTCGACGGTCCCGCACGGGCTATTAACTGCGCTCTGGCTATCTGCTCCGGAGTGCAAACACTGGGCATCCATGTACGTTGCGGCGTCCACACCGGGATGGTGGAGGTGGTCGGTGATGATGTCGCCGGATTGGCCGTTCACATTGGGGCGCGGGTTGGATCAGCGGCAGATCCCGGCGAAGTCTTGGTGTCCAGCACCGTCAAGGACCTGGTGGCCGGTTCGGGCTTCGCTTTCGAGGATCGTGGGCGTCGCGAACTCAAGGGTGTCCCGGACGACTGGCAGTTGTACGCCGCCAGCAGGTAGGCGCTACGAGAGCGACCGACCACCGCCCACGACCACCACGTGGCCGGTGATGTATGAGGAGAGCGGGGTGAGGAGAAACCAGACCACGTTCGCTACCTCCTCTGGCGTGCCCATACGGTCGAGGGGGATGGCCGAAACCATCTTCTCCAGCACGTCTTCGGGTATTGCCATGGCCATCTCGGTTCCGATCAACCCTGGTGCGATGGCGTTGACCCGCACATTTGGCGCCAGTGAAAGGGCCATTGCTCGCGTAAGGCCGACAACTCCGCCCTTGGACATCGAGTAGTTGAACTGCCCGAAGTTGCCGAGATAGGCACGCGAGGCGATGTTCACGATCGATCCTCCATCGGCTATCAGAGGCGCCAGGCCGGTCGACAGCCGATAGGCGGCGCCCAGGTTCACGTCGAGAACGGCCTTGAAGCTCTCGTCGGTCATGTTCACGAGCCGTGAGTCGCGAGTGATCCCGGCATTGTTCACCAGACCGAGGAGTGGCACACCCGCGGCCTTGACCGCTTCATGCACCGAATCGACGCCCTCGTCTGACGTCAGGTCGACCTGGACGGCCACGATGTCCTCGGCAAGTGCGAGTTCGGGGGCGATATCCACTCCGATGACGGTGAACGAAGGATTGGCAGCGAGCCTTTCTGCGATGGAGCGCCCGATACCGCGTGCCGCTCCGGTGACAACGATGGACCCGTTCACGGCAGTGCCTTCCCGATGTGGGTAGACCCGATCCGGATCAGCTCACCAGTGACCCCATGGGACTCGAGCATTCGCTCTGCCCACTCCTCTACCTCCTTTTGGTCGGCGTCCCCATCGCGTGCAATCACGTTTGTGGTCCAGCCTTTTTTCGCACCTTCGAGTGCAGCCGTCCGGGCCGCTGACAGCAGTCCTGAAGCGACCATGGCATTGCCGGCGCCTCGTCGGCCGAGCAGGTCGTCGTGGTGTAGGACATACACGAAGGATTCTTCGTTCAGGGCAGCGGCCCTACTCATCTGGAAGGCACGATCCAGCTCGGCTCTTATCTCGCTCCAGTCGTCGCCCACTGTCTCCGTCCAGTGGATGTTCATGACGCCACCGCCGTGCCTTCTTCGATCATCTTCTCGACTGTGTTCGGATCCAACCCGAGCTCACCGAGAATGCCACGAGTGTGCTGACCGAGTGTGGGCGGCAGAGTGCCGGCACGAGTGGGACCACCGTCGAGTCTGATCGGCGAGCCGGTGGTCCGGGGATGGTCGAACTCAACAAGCATTTCGTGGTGGCGCGCCTGTGGGTCGTCGAAAGCCTCCGCCAGGCTGAGGACCCGACCCACCGGCAAACCCGCGTCGGTCAGCAGGTCTATCCAGTACTCGGCCTTCCGTGTCTTGAACATCCGCGTCAGTTTGCGAGCAAGGGAGTCCCGCCCGTCGATCCGAGCTTCGTTGGTAGGGAAGTCCCCGATCAGGTCGGGACGTCCCAACGCGTCCCCGAGTTGAGCGAAATGACGGTCTGAGACAATGGCCAGAGTGAACGGACCGTCTGCCGCCTCAAAAACCTGGTTCGGGGCCAGAAAGGGGCTGGCGGTCCCGGTCCGTTCCGGTTGGGCATGGTTGACGAACCCGAGGGCGTTCCAGCCGGATTGCACAGCCATCAACCCGTCACGAAGAGAGACATCGATCCTGCGCCCTTTCCTCGGTGTCTCCGCGAGGGAGGCGGTTATCGCCAGAGCGGTGTTGGTTGCTGCTACATAGTCACCAATCGGTGTGGCGGTCTTTCGTGGGCCGTCCTTTTTGTCGCCGGTGATCGAGATCATTCCCGATTCACCCTGGAAGATGATGTCTATTCCTGAGCGCTTGGCATATGGCCCTGTGGCGCCGAAGGCCGAGACCACGGCGTAGATGAGGTTTGCGTTGAGCTCGCGACAACGATCCTCTCCAAGTCCTAGACGCTCCATGGCGCCTTGCCTCAGGTTGTGGACCAAGACATCGGCCTTCTTGACCAGGTTGTCGAGTACCCGCTTTGACACCCAGTCCTTGGTGTCGATGGCCACAGACTCCTTGCCACGGTTGACGGCCATGAAAAAGGCGGACTCGCCCTTCTGGAAAGGCCCGAACTGTCGTCCCAGGTCTCCTTCGGGTGGCTCCACTTTGATGACTCTCGCTCCGAGATCGGCGAGGAGCATCCCGGCATACGGAGCGGCTATCAGATTGCCGAACTCAACGACGAGGACACCTCTGAGTGGTCCATCAGACACGTTCGATGACCATGCTGATTCCCTGTCCCACCCCGATGCACATGGTGGACAGTCCGTAGCGCTCGTTGCGTCGGCGCAGCTCATAGACGAGTGTCACCAGAATCCGGGCGCCAGAGGCTCCCAACGGATGGCCGATGGCGATGGCCCCGCCGTTGACGTTGACCTTCTCCGGGTCGAAGTCGAGCAATCGCAGGCTGGCGAGGCTTTGCGATGCGAAGGCCTCGTTGATCTCGATGACGTCCATGTCATCGGCCGTCAGACCTGCGCGGGCAAGCGCCTTCTCAGAGGCCGGAACCGGGCCTATCCCCATGATGTCGGGATGCACCCCTGAGACAGCAGACGAGACGACGCGGGCCATGGGTGTCATCCCGTGGTCGCTCAGCCCCTTCTCGGTTGCCAGAAGCAACGCGGCCGCCCCGTCGTTCATCGGCGACGAGTTGCCCGCCGTGACGGTGCCTCCGTCTTTGAAGATTGGCCTCAGGTTGGCCAGCTTTTCCAGTGACGAGTCGGGCCGCGGCCCCTCGTCATGCTCGATGAGGCTCATTGTTCGGCGACGATGATCTCCGGGCGCATCGATTGGCTCGATCTCGTCATCGAAACGGCCCGCGGCGATCGCCTCGAGGGCAAGGCGATGACTGCGCAAGGCGAAGGTATCTTGGTCTTCGCGGCTCACGTCGTACTTCTCGGCAACCACCTCTGCTGTCATCCCCAAGGTGATGGGTGGATACAGCTCCTCCATACGGGTGTTGACCAGACGCCATCCCAGAACCGTGTCGGCGGTGTCGGGTACGCCGGTCGGGAATCCCCGCTCACTCTTGAGAGTGACGTATGGGGCCCTACTCATTGATTCGGAGCCGCCGGCGATCATCACGTCGCCCCACCCGTCCTTGAGGGCGTGGGCGGCAGAAACGACGGCCTGAAGCCCTGACCCGCAGAGCCGATTCACCGTGGCACCGGGTATCTCGATCGGGAGGCCCGCAAGCAAGGCTGCCATTCGGGCGACGTTGCGGTTGTCCTCCCCAGCTTGGTTTGCGGCACCCCACTGAATGTCCTCAACGGCCATGGGGTCGAGGTCCGGGTTCCGGGCCATGAGGCTTGCCACGGCGTGGGCAGCAAGATCGTCGGGTCGGACAAACGCCAGTTGGCCACCGAGTTTCCCCATCGGGGTCCGGCATGCGTCGACGATGAAGATGTCAGTCATCTGGGCAATCTTGGTCGATCCCGAGCTCCGATGGGCGGTCTGCTCCTTTTTCGCCCAGCACTTTCGCTTACCTGTCCCGAGTGCCAGTGGTCTGTTCGCGAGGGGTCCGTGATCTGATCTGATCGCTACGGTTGACCAGGATGAACAAGCCGGACCTTCTTCACTTCACGGCCTCTGAAGAGGCCAACCGTCTCCTGGCCACCAACGGGCTCGCCCTGCTCATAGGGATGCTCCTCGACCAGCAGTTCCCGATGGAACGCGCCTTCTACGGACCGCAACTGCTCACGGATCGTCTCGGTGAGGATCTCGACGCCGAACGGATTGCCGCGTGGGAACCAGACGCGATGGAAGCCGTTTTCAGAGGCCCACCCGCCATTCATCGTTACCCCGCCTCTATGGGGAAGCGGACTCAAGATCTATGCCGGATGATCGTCGAGGAATAC
>QIDW01000044.1 GCA_003230435.1 Acidimicrobiia bacterium
GGTTATCGACCTTCGGGTGTAACCACTTCGCGCGGCATGTTGGGCTCCTCGGGACTCAAGACCCTCACCCACGCGGGCAAAACGGGAGAAGGGTCGGGTCTTCCCTCACGGTCAGCCTTCTCGTCGCGGGCTATCTGGTCGAGAACAACCGCGATAACCGCCGCCTCAAACTCGTCGGCGCCACCTTTGATCTCTAATCCTTCAACCATCGGCCAACTCCACCAACTCGATCAACGTCCCACCCAAGTCACCGGGGTGGACGAAAGCGATCCGAGTCCCGCGGCCACCAAACCGTGGCTCTCGATCGATGAGAAGGGCACCATCAGCTTCGAGGTGCTTCAGTGCTTTCTCAATCGAGACAACTGCGTACGCGACATGGTGAAGACCCTCACCGTTCTTAGACAAGAACTTGCCCACAGAGGTTTCAGGACCAAGAGGCTGCAGCAGTTGCACAAACGATCCACCCACAGGAATCATCGCCTCCTCAACGCCCTGGGACTCAACGGTCTCGCGGTACAGAGGGTCGACCTTGTATCGCGATCGATAGCCGACAAGGGCAGCGTCGAGGTCATGAACGGCAATGGCCACGTGGTCGAGGTTGAGCAACTTCACAGGACTGAGACTATTGGAGCCGAATAAAACTGTCATCCCCGGACCGGTAGCATCGCCACCAGGAGGTCCTGTGAGGAATTCAGTGATCACCGGCATCGCCCGGACACCGATAGGAAAATACAACGGCGTTCTCAAACCGCTGCGAGCTGTCGAACTCGGTGGCGTCGCAATCGCCGCCGCCGCTCAACGATCGCATGTCGATAGCGCTGCGATCGACGAAGTCCTATTCGGACACGTGTTGCAGGCGGGTGAAGGTCAGATCACGGCACGTCAGGCCGCAGTCCACGGTGGGTTGCCGATGACGGTGCCATCCGTGACGATCAACAAGGTCTGCCTTTCCGGAATGTCCGCTATCGGGCTCGCCGACCGGGCGATCCGTCTTGGGGAGGCCACATTCGTCATGACCGGTGGCATGGAAAGCATGACCAACAGCCCTCACCTGGTTCGGGAACTTCGATGGGGTGCTCGCATCGGTAACGCCGAGTTGGTCGATGTGATGGAACACGACGGGCTCTTCTGCGCCTTCGACCATTGCAGTATGGGTGAATCGTCCGATCACAAGAACGACCGACTTGGGATCAGCCGCGAAGAGCAGGACGAGTGGGCGGCCCGAAGTCACGAGAGAGCAGCAGAAGCGACTCGTAACGGCCAGTTCGGTGCCGAGATAGCAGCAGTCACGGTGCAGCAACGAAAGGGCGAACCGCAGATCGTGGAAGTTGACGAAGGAATCCGCGAGGACTCGACAGTCGAGTCGTTGGGAAACCTGCGCCCGGCCTTCGTCTCAACCGGCACGATCACCGCCGGTAACGCCTCGCAGATCTCGGATGGTGCCGCCGCCGTGATGGTCTCCGATCGCGATGCAGCTGAGGCGTCCGGTGCACCCATCGTGGCCGAAATCCTTGCCTACGGACAGATTGGAGGCATCGACGCAACGTTGCACGAACGCCCGGCTGAGGCACTGCTGCTCGCTCTCAAGAAGGCCGGAATGGAGCCTTCAGATTTGGATCTGATCGAGATCAATGAGGCATTCGCCGCTGTCTCGCTCTGGTCGGCACGAATGCTCGATGTCTCCGAGGACAAGGTGAATGTCAACGGCGGAGCCGTCGCACTCGGACACCCGCTGGGTGCAACCGGAGCTCGCCTGGTGGTGACCCTCATCAACGCGCTCCACCACCGAGGTGGAGGAGTCGGGGCAGCGACGTTGTGTGGTGGTGGTGGCCAGGGCGACGCGATCATCGTGAAAGTCGACGCCTGATGGCCGAGCCGATCGAGCGAAATCTAGGCCTCGACCTGGTCAGGGTCACTGAGACCGCTGCCCTCGGCGCCGGACGATGGCTGGGTCGTGGCGACAAGGAGAAAGTGGACCAGGCAGCGGTCGATGGAATGCGCCTCCATCTGTCGACCATGGAGATCGACGGCGAGGTCATCATTGGCGAGGGCGAGAAGGACGAAGCCCCCATGCTCTACAACGGCGAGAGGGTCGGTTCGGGGAGCGGGATGGTTGTCGACGTCGCCGTGGACCCAGTCGATGGCACGACCCTGACGGCAGAGGGTCTCCCCGGCGCCATCGCAGTCATCGCCCTCGCTGAGGGACGCGGAACCATGTATGCCCCCGGATCGCTCGTCTACATGGACAAGATTGCAGTGGGGCCGGAAGCAGCCGGAATGATCGACCTCGACGCGCCACTCGAACACAATCTCCAGCAGGTTGCCAAGGCAAACGGCAAGGACATGGCCGATCTCCGATGTCTCGTTCTTGATCGCCCTCGCAACCAGGGTTACATCGATGCGGCGCGCGCAGCCGGGGCCCGTATCTCAGTCCTGCGAGACGGCGACGTCGCCGCCGCCATCGCGACTTCTCAGCAGAACCACGAAGCAGACATTCTCATCGGCATCGGCGGCTCCCCCGAAGCGGTGCTTGCTGCTGCTGCCCTCCAGTGCACCGGCGGCGAGATTCAGTGTCGGTTGTGGCCACGCGATCAGACGGAGCGAAACTACGCCATGGACAATGGCCTCGATCTGGATCAGGTGATGACGACAGATGACCTGGTGTCATCGGACAATGTCTTTTTCGCCGCGACCGGCGTGACCGGTGGAGAGTTTCTCCGCAGGGTCAACTTCAAGGGTGATCGGTGATTATGCGCTCCAAAACGGGGTCGATCCGATATATGGACGCCCATCATGATCTGGCCCGTCTTCGGGCCATTTCGAGCCTGACAATCGACTAACCCTTCTCTTACAACTGTCGGGCAGCCTGTGGGCATGGTCTGCCCTCAACGGGTTCTGGTCGAACCTGGGGCCCAACGCCAATCGCGTCGTCGCTCTCACGGCTAGCGAGTTCGGACGAAGACCCAAGGAGAACGGATCGGGAACTGATCACGGGACTGCCGCCTCTCACATACTGATGGGACCGGCCATCACAGGAGGCCGGTATGGGGAAACACCATCACTGAGCAGTCTCGATCCCAGTGGGAATCTGGTCCACACGGTCGACTACCGCTCGGTCTACGCCACCGTTCTGGACCATTGGCTCGAAGCTGATGCAGACACCATTCTTGGTGCGGAATACGAGCGTCTCGACGTCCTGACCTGAAGCGCGTGCACAAAGTGGGCGTAGAACCCAGGATGTGCACACGCTAGGGAGATCCGTGTGCACC
>QIDW01000333.1 GCA_003230435.1 Acidimicrobiia bacterium
CTGGACCAAACACATGTGCCCAGCACCCTTGACATGTGTTACACATGTCGATACATATTGACCACATGTCCAAGATGGTGCAGATTCGAAATATGCCAGATGATGTACACCGCCGTCTCAAAGCAAGGGCCGTTGCCAACGGAATGTCCCTCTCCGAGTACTTACTCAGAGAACTGACGAAGGTGTCCGAACAATCGTCGTGGCAGGAGGTCGCGGAGCGAGCACGACTCCGTGGTCCGGCCGAGTCGCTCCTGTCCCCCGAGGAGATTATCAGGGAGATGCGTGGTCACTGATGATCGTCATCGACGCGTCTGCCCTGGTTCCCGTTCTAGTTGATGATCCACCGTGGACAGCCTCGACAATCGAGTTGCTTGCAGAACTTGATGTCTCCGATCTGGCAGCCCCACATCTGGTGGATGTCGAAGTCGCGAACGCCTTAAGACGAATGGTCTTCGCAGGTGGAATAAGCCAACACATCGCGACCGGGGCCCTGGATGAGCTCCAGACCATCCGGCTCCAAAGATACCCACACCCTCCATTCCTCGGCAGAGTGTGGCAGCTTCGCCACAACCTCACCGCCTACGACGCCGCCTATCTTGCCCTCGCCGAGACTTTGGAAGTACCACTTGTCACACGTGATCGAGCCATGGCCATCGCCGACACCACCGCCGAGGTGGTCGTCATATCCTGACCCGGGGAAACTCTGCCGGGTAAACATCTCATCAACCCTCTGGAATCTGTCTGGGGTGGGTTGTACGATACGAACATATGTTCGATACCGAGCTTGAACCACAGTTTTCCGACGCCGAGTTGGAGATGTTGACCACAGCCGAGTTCGCCGTCTTCGATGACGCCGAAACCGACCGTCAATCGCTGCCAGGCGACCTGGAACAGATTCCTCCGGGTCCGTTTCTGGCGGTGATCCTTTCTGGGGTGGACCGTTCGAAACTGTCTGGATACGACACGGTGCGGGTGATGAAAGCCAACCATCGGATGGTCGCCCACTTTCAGGCGAACCTGGCTGGGGACATGGTGGAGGTGTCTCACCGTACCGACGCCGAATGGGGACAGTGTGAGGAGGCCTGGGATTACGCCTCTGATGAGATCCGCGCCGCGTTGACGTTGACCCGTCGTGCCGCCGAATCCGAACTCGGGTTTGCCACCGACGTCTGTGACCGGTTTCCCCGGGTCTTCCAGGCTCTCCACGACGGTCTGATCGACATACGCAAAGCGAAAACGGTCATCTACGGGGTTACCCATCTTGACGCCGGCACCGCCCAGGTAGTGGTGGATGAGATCCTCGAAAAGGCCCCTCATCTGACTACTGGCCAGATCAGAGCCCGTATCCAGAAACTGTGCATCGAAGCCGACCCCGAACAAGCCAAGAAACAATATGAGGAACGGCTGGCGGAACGCAGGGTCGAATCGTGGTCCAACCCTGAAGGCACCGCCAACCTCCACGGATTGGACCTGGCTCCCAACAAGGTGGCAGCGATCCGAGGCCACCTCGAAATGATGGTCCGACAGTTGAAACGTTCAGGTGATGAAAGGACTATGGACCAGTTACGAGCCGACATCTACACCGACCTCCTCTTGGGCAAACAACAAGCCAACCACCACAACAAGGGTGGTGGTGGGGTGGTCACCATGACCGCCACCATCGAAACCCTCACCCGTCTCTCCCAAGAAGCAGCGGACATTCCCGGGATGGGACCAGTAATAGCCGACATCGCCCACCAGGTCCTAGAAGACCATCCTGATGCTGAACTTCGTTACAAGATCACCACCCCCAACGGTGGAGTGGTGATCGGAACTCCCTCCCGGACAGCAACCAAAATGTTACGGGCCTACGTCGAAACCAGAGACGAAACCTGTATGGGCATCGGATGTCGAATGGACGCCGCCTCCTGTGACATCGACCACCGACAACGATGGGCCGATGGCGGACCAACCAATGACATCAACAGTGATCTGCTCTGCCGACACGACCACATGCTCAAAGACCACGGCCACTGGAAAGTCCGCAGAAACCCCGATGGCAGTTACACCTGGACCAGCCCACTCGGACACACCTACACCACCCACAAACCCCCATAGGCAGCTTCCCCAACACCACAGCCGAGGTGGTCGTCATCGCCTGACCCGGGGTGATTGAATGGGCATATGGACCGAGCCAAAGTTGAAGCCTTCCTCCAGAAATTCGTCGGGTTCGCCTCGGGTGCGACGACAATCGGGCTACTTGCCGTCGCCGATCGCTCCGGCCTGAGCGCCTATCTCGGGGAGCACGGGAGTGGAACGGCTGAAGACGTAGCCCAAGGGGCGCGTCTCGATCCTCGTTACACAAGGGAGATCCTCTCGGGTCTTGCCGCAGCTGAAGTGGTCGAATACGACGCCGACACCGGTGTCTTCACGCTCCCTCCCGAACACGCTCTGTTCTTATCAAGCGACGTCAGCCCCTATTTCATGGGTGGATGGCTCGACATGCTTCCTCTGGTCATGAGTCAGATCGAGGGCGTGGCCACCGCCACAGTCCACGGGGGCGGGGTGGGATTCGAAGAGTTTGGTCCGAGTTTCATCAAGGGAATCGACCGCGGAAACGGCCCGTCCCAGCGGGTGTTTCTGACAAAGAAGTGGCTCCCCGCTGTCAACAGCCTGACAGATCGACTCGAAGAAGGGATCCGAGTCGCGGATGTGGGTTGCGGCTCCGGAACTGCAGCAATCCTCATTGCTCAGGCCTTCCCCAACGCCGAAGTTACCGGTTTTGACATTTCTGACGACTCGATCGCCATCGCCCGGAGCCGATCCGAGGACATCGCCAATGTCGAGTTCCAGGGCTACAGCGTTGAAGACATACCCACCGAGCCCGGGTTCGACCTGATCACCACCTTCGACGTCATCCACGATCTGGCTGACCCGATGGCGGGGCTAAAGCGCATCCGCGAAGCACTCAGACCCGACGGGGTGTACTTGATGATGGAACCCAACGCCAGCTCGTACCTGGAGAACAACCTCGACGACCGGGGTGCCTTGATCTATGGAATCTCCGCGCTCCATTGCATGACCCAATCCCTCGCCAGAGATGGGGCCGGACTCGGCGCGGCATGGGGAAGCGAAATCGCCGAGCAGATGGCGGGCGAAGCCGGGTTCTCCACTTTTGAGAAACTGGACGCTATCACCAACAGCTTCTCGGCCTTCTACGCCCTGCGAGCTTAGGGGGACAACCACCGAGGCAGGGTCGCCCCTTCCGGCCCTCCAGGGCATGCCTCGATCTCCGCAACGATGGCTGCCGCCGGCCCTGTGACGAACGATGTGAGGTTCTGTGGAATCCCGCAGCTGATCAAGCTGGTGCCAACCCAGACGAACTCCCAGGGCTCAGGGTTCGGTCCCTGGCTCACCCCATCATCCGGGAAAGACGGGATCAATCCGTGTCGTTTCGGGATGGCGAAGTTGTTCTCGCTGAGCCAAACGTAGTCGGGGGTCTCTCGAAACTCCCCGAAGGTCCCGTTGGCGTAACGAAAATCAAGGGCATATCCGGCGTGATGCTTCGAGGTACC
>QIDW01000454.1 GCA_003230435.1 Acidimicrobiia bacterium
CATCCCAGTCCTGTCCACAAACCGCCGGCACCTTGACATAAGAGATTCATTATGTGCGCCTCTTGACGCCTGCGATTACCAGGCTCTGGGATGTCCACCCTCGTGCTCGAAGGCGCCCGAGGTGAGCTGGATTCGGCCTTTCCTGTGATCTGAGCTCGGCTGTGGAAGGAGCTTTGTGTTGCCTAGAGAGCGGCCCGAGCTGCGTCAAGATCGTCCACGCCGAAGACGACGCGGGTATCTGCGGCCATGTAGAACAGATCGATGTTTACCCCAGTATCTGTGATCCGCCGGGCGACCCTGCCGAACTCACCTGGCCGATCGTCAAAGTCAATTACCAAGACTTCGCGCTCTTTTCCGACATCAACACCTGCCGCCTCAAATGCTTGGCGAGCCGCCGCCGGGTCCTCGACGAGAAAGTGAAAGATTGCCTTCGCCCCTTCTTCGCAGAGGAAGCCACACGCCCCGTCGATATTGATCCCTGCTCCCCCGGTCGCCTCACCGAGATAGGCCAAGGTGCCAGGTCGGTCCTGCAAGGTCACTGTGATGTCCCAGGCCATGTGTCCCCTTTCCGTCGCTCGTGGCGAAGCCTATCTGAAGGAAAACCCCGCGACATTGTGAGAAGGTCGTTGAGGTGTCACCGGGGTGCCCTCAGGGTGCCCGGAACCCCTTCCACACCATGCATCAGGGTTCCTGACCTGTCGACCCCCGCCCACCCACTCTCTTGGCGGAACGTGTGACCTAATACGAGCCTGCCCACCACAAGGTGTGGCCTACCCCAGTCCTGTCCACCCGCCGGCAACTTGACAACATACGAGATTCATTATGCGCTACCGCCACGCGTGAGGATGGAGGCCTGTGTGATGCCAATCGAAGGGGATTCGTTGAGGGCCTAACGCATACCGGCTGGTGCCCAACTGGTGCCCAGCCGCCCATCACTAGGTGACATCGGCTGATACTCGTTGGCATCCGTTCGTCGCGGTCATTACGTTGAACAACGCTGATCGACATCCCTCACCACTACTTGGACCCTCGTTGTCGGGCTCATAACCCGAAGGTCGCGGGTTCAAATCCCGCCCCCGCTACGAAGAAAACCCCAGGCATCGCCTGGGGTTTCTACTTTTCTAACTTGCTTCAGGATCTCTCCTGTTCAACGCTCTGCAAACGTCTTGCTAACCAAACTCGGCGAACACAAGTTCGGACGCTCGTTTTGCGGCGTCCTCCTGGAGTGAGGGTATGACGTGGCTGTATGTGTCGAGGGTGATCGACACAGTCGAGTGGCCTAGCCGCTCGAATACCACTTTCGGGTTGGTTCCAGCTTGGAGAAGAAGAGTCGCGTGAGTATGTCGGAGATCGTGAAAACGGATGCGCGGAACTTCAGTAGCTGCGACTCTCTTGTTGAAGGCTTTCGAGAACGCGTCTGGGTGGATTGGCTCTCCATCCCACTTGCGGAAGACGAGGTTGTGGCCCTGATCCGGTGTTTGGAATCTGAGTCTCTCTTCAATCTGCGCTTTTCTGTGGCGTTTGAGCACCACCAGAGTTCGTTCATCGAGTGCAACGACGCGGCGAGCGCGCCGGGTCTTGGGCGTTGTGAATTGGAGCTGATATCCGACGAAGGTGATATTCATGACCTGCAGAGGTGCGGCAGTGCTCAGCCGAATGCGTTGTCCAACTCGTAAGATGAAGCGAGTCGGTGGTGAGGAGAACCTTTGGTGACAAACCACTTCTGGGTATACGAACAGCCGTCCGAGGACTTCTTCAAGACGCTCTGGGATGAGGCGGTATTCGTCCTAGATACCAATGTGCTTCTCAACATTTACAGGCTGAAGCGAGAGTCGGCAGAGGCGCCGCAATCAACGTCGCCAATCTGGGCCGGAAGCCCTACACCCCGCTTTCACATCACGTCACCGCGTTGATGACCGACATCGGATTCCATATGCGCGGCGAGATCATCTGGCGCAAAGCAGCCGGCGCCAACGGATCGTGCGCTTGGGGGTCATTCCAGTCAGCAGCAAACCCGGTGCTGCGCGACGTTCACGAGTACGTGTTCGTCTTCTCCAAGGGCCGAATGAACCGGGCCCATGGAGGCGACGGCACCATCGAACGCGATGCGTTCCTCCGCGACATTCTGTCGATCTGGGACATTGCACCCGAGAGCGACCAGCGAGTCAGGGCAGGGGCACCGGTGCACGTCGTCGCTGAACGACTCGGCCACGCCAACGCCTCGATGACTCTCGCCGTCTACGCCCACGCCATGTCGGGTCAACAGGCCGAGGCAGCCAATCGAGTGGCGGCCCTCCTTAGATCCTCCGCCCGCAGCGACACTTGGAAGAGATGACCACCGAGACGGATCGTGAGGCGAACGTCCCGGCACCAGCTCGTTGGCTCACTGACCAATTGGATCGATCAGCCTCGCGCACGTTGTCCCCCGACTGCTTTCTCAACGATCGTGGCGATGCGGCGGTCCTTGGTTTCGTCTTGCACGGCGCTGATGACCCACCACAGCATTTGCCTGCGAGCACTTGGCGGGAAGGCATCCCACGCGGCGCGGGCTTCCGGTCTCTCGTCGAGCTTCGCGGCAAGCTGGTCGGGCTCGATCAGATCTTCGACCGGGTCGGAGATCGTCCAGAAGCCGTTGGCTTTGGCTCGTTCGATGGCTTCTCGGCCGGCGTCGGTCATGCGAGCTGTTGCTTCCATGTCTGCGGCGCGTTGTCGGTTGAGCCGTGACCACGAACTCT
>QIDW01000079.1 GCA_003230435.1 Acidimicrobiia bacterium
CGCGAAATTGAGCCTGTCGTATGTGAAGTTGTACGAATCGTCCAGGTTCAGGTAGGCGTCGTAGGTGCTGGCGAAAAGCATGACGCCGAGAGCGATGGTGACGGCGACCGCGATGAACTGCCCGCGCTGACGACGAACATCTCGTTTTCGTTTTGTATTGAGGATGCTCACCAGTCGAGATCGACTGGATTGGCTGGATCGGAGTTGGTCCGAACCCCAACCACTTCGCCGTCACGTAATTCGATGACCCGGTGAGCGATACGCGTGATCTCAGTGTTGTGCGTAACCGTCACGATCGTTCTGGCACCACCATCCACAGTGTCCCGCAGGAGGGAGAGAATCTGAGATCCGGTCTCCACATCGAGGGACCCTGTCGGCTCATCGGCAAGAAGCAGAGGAGGATTCTTCACAAGACCTCGAGCAATCGAGACTCTTTGCTGCTGACCGCCGGAGAGCTGACCAGGAAAGTGGTCCATCCGGTCACCCAGACCTACCTGGTGAAGCATCTCTTCACTCCGACTCCGGGCATCGCCACCGGTCAACTCCGCTATCAGTTCGACATTCTCGATGGCGGTGAGAGTTGGAACCAGGTTGTAGAACTGGAAGATGAATCCGACGGACTTGAGGCGGTAGTCGGTGCGCTCGTCGTCGTCGAGGTCGGACAGATCTTGACCGTTGGCGCTGATGGAGCCCGACGTCGGCGCCTCGAGCGCACCAACCTGGTTGAGGAAGGTTGTCTTGCCCGACCCGGATGCTCCGAGCAGCACTACGAACTCTCCAATGGGAATCTCCACGTCTGCCTGACGCAGCGCATGAACTGCCGTGTCCCCCTCTCCGTAGGTCTTCGTGAGCTGCTTAGCCTCTACTGCCAAATCCAATCGCTACCTCCTGGGCGCCCCGAAGTTAGCTTCTTGCTGGTCGAGAACTAGGTTCCGGAGCATGCCAAACACGACAGCCCCAGTTCTCGTCACCGGTGCCACCGGATTTTTGGCCGCCGAAATCATCAAACAACTCCTCGCGGCCGACTATCGGGTCAGGGGCACGACGCGAGATGTGGCGGGAAGCGAAGCCGACGGTCAGCTGGCTTCGTTGCCTGGTGCCGACCAACGTCTCGAGATGCTCGAAGCCGACCTGCTCGACCCCGGCGCATTCGACGCAGCGGTGGTGGGCTGCGAATACGTCATGCACACCGCCTCACCTTTCTTCCTCGACGCAGAAGACCCGCAACATGACCTCATCGACCCGGCAGTGGAGGGGACTAGATCCGTATTGGAGTCTGTCTCAAAGGCCGGAGGGGTGCGACGCGTGGTCTTGACATCGTCGTTCGCCGCCATGTCCGGTGCACCAAAGGAGGAAACGTGGAACGAGGACGACTGGAATGATGTCTCTTCTCTCGATTCTGGCCCTTACGCCTACTCAAAGACGATGGCTGAGCGGGCAGCCTGGGATTTCATGGATGACGACGACCGCTCTTTTGACCTTGTCGTGATCAACCCAACCGGCATCATCGGTCCCTCGATCGTGCCCCGCCTGAACGCGAGCCACTCTTTGTTCGTTTCGGCTACCAACGGGGAGACGCCGGGAATCATCGACCTACATTTCCCGATGGTCGATGTCCGGGATGTCGCTAGAGCGCACATCATGGCGATGGAGAATCCCGAGGCCGCCGGACGCTATCTGTGCTCGGCAGGGACGCGGAGCATGCGGCAGAATATCGAACTGCTGAAAGAGGCCGGCTTTGGGGATAGGTACAAGCTGCCGTCCTTGCCGCTCGACAATGCCCTGGGCAACGTTCTTGTGAGGCTGGTATCTCGCACCCAACCCAAAGGGATCCGGGACTTCATCAGTCGTTCGTTGGGGCACACGTACGAACTGGACACGTCGAAGATCAGGACAGAGTTGGGTTTGGAGTTCCGCGACGTCGACCAAAGCGTCATCGACACAATGACAAGTCTCGAGAACTGGGGGCATCTCGGTAAGAAAATCGAGGTTGTTCCAGCACCAAGCCGGCTGTAACGTCCACCCCTCCACCCCGAACCTTTCTACTTGTACATGCGTCAATCCCCCATCTTCGCGCTGACCGCCGCCATCGCCCTAACGACCGTGCTCGTCTTCGTGGCAGGTGGCGACCCGGCCCCAGAGTCTGAGTTTGAGCTTGAGTTTGATCCAGTGGCGCAGGTTCTGGGAGCGGAAGTCGGTGCGACTACTACCACGATGGATCTCGATTTGTCCGATGAAGCAGCAGAACCTCAAGTGCTGTCGGAAGTCGAGGTGGACCTAACTGCGGACGTGGAGATCAGATCGACCACGACAACAACCACAACGTTGCCGGCCCACGTTCATCCGCCGGCGGCACCGAAGAAATCAAACACGTCGAAGCCCAAGACGACAGCTCCCACCAGCACCACCACAACCACCCAACCTCCCTCGACTGACAAAGCGGAGTTTCGGTCGGACTACGAGTCCCAGTTTCAAAGTCAGATCAACTCATTCCGGGCATCGAGCGGACTTCCTGCCCTTGCCCGAAACGGGTCACTCGACGCCTGGGCCAGGGACTGGGCGAAGAAAATGGCCGAATCGGGATCGATCAAGCACTCCAACATCGCTTCGTTGCTTCCCCCATGGTCGGCCGCAGCCGAGAACGTCGGCAAGGGTGGGTCGGTTTCACAGATTTTCGGTCTTCTCAGAGAAAGCAGCCCCCACGCTTCCAACATGGC
>QIDW01000082.1 GCA_003230435.1 Acidimicrobiia bacterium
CCTCAAGGTGAAAGAGCCCCATGCGTCCGAAGTTGAGATGTTCCACGAGGGTCAGATTCTCTTCACCTACCTTCACCTCGCCGCCAACCCGGAGTTGGCCGCAGGACTGGCAAAGAAGGGGATCATCGCTATCGCCTATGAAACCGTCCAGATGTCAGATGGGTCCCTGCCCCTGCTGGCCCCCATGTCCGAGATCGCGGGCCGCATGGCCACACAGGCGGGTGCATACTTTCTCGCAAAGGCACAGGGCGGGAGGGGAATCCTCCTGGGAGGCGTGACCGGTGTGAGTCCTGCCAGGGTTGTCGTGATTGGTGGTGGCATCGCCGGGTCGAATGCCGCCGTGATCGCCATGGGGATGCAGGCCGACGTGGTCGTTCTCGACACCGACATCAGCAAGCTTCGATCGCTCGACTCTCTCTACCAGGGGAGGATCGTCACTCTGCACTCCAACAAGCTGACTCTGGAGGATCAGGTCCTCGCGGCTGACCTTGTCATCGGGACGGTTCTAGTGCCCGGCGCCGCCGCACCCAAACTCGTCACCGAGGAGATGGTGCGATCTATGAAGCGGCGCGCTGTGCTCGTCGACGTCGCGATCGACCAGGGGGGCTGTTTTGAGACATCTGAGGAGACAACCCACACCGATCCCGTCTACACAGTTCATGAGGTTCTGCACTATGCGGTTGGGAACATTCCTGGGGCAGTGCCCCACACGTCTACTTATGCATTGACGAACGCCACGATGCGCTATGCGGTAGCTCTCGCCGACGAAGGTGTGGCGCATGCCGTGAGTGCTCACCCGGAACTCATGTCTGGAGTGAACATGGTCGGTGAAAGCGTGAGTCACCCTGCGGTCGCGGAGAGTCTCGGTGTTGAGTATGTTCCTGCGGCCGAGGCCCTACTGTCCTGAGTCGCAGCGTGAGCACAGGTCGACTCTCGATAGCCGAGTGCATCGAGGAGTACCTGGTTTCGCTTCGGGTGGAGAAGGGTCTGGCCCAGAACACGCTCACCGCATACCAACGAGACCTCAATCAGTACACGGCTTTTCTCGAAGGGAGAGAGCCGAATGAAGAACTGGTTGACGATTTTGTAGACGAGTTGAGAAACAAGAATCTGGCGAACGCGACCGTGGGCCGAAAGATCGCCGCGGTCAAGGGTCTCCATCGTTTTCTCCTAGTCGAGGAGTTGAGGGACTCCGATCCGACGAGACTCGTTGAGACTCCACAGCGCCCAGATCCCTTTCCCAAGGCCCTTACCATCTCCGAGGTCGTCGCTCTCGTGGAAGCTCCGGGCTCGGAGACTCCGGGCGCCCGCCGTGACTCTGCCCTCTTGGAGTTTCTCTACGCTTCAGGAGCGCGCGTCTCGGAGGCAGTCGGTCTTGATCTGGGGGACCTCGACCTGACCGACAAAGTCGTCCTCGTTACTGGAAAGGGCTCCAGGCAGCGTCTCGTACCGCTCGGCTCCAAAGCAGTCGGGGCCTTGTCACGATGGCTTCCGGACCGTCTTTCGCTCGTCAGACGCTCGGAACCGGGCGATCCGGTTTTTCTCAACCTGAGGGGAGGCAGGTTGTCACGGCAAGGGGCGTTTGACGTGGTCAAGAAACATGCTTCCGGGGCAGGAATCGAACCGACAATGGTGTCGCCCCACGTCTTGCGGCATTCCGCAGCGACCCACATGGTCGAGGCGGGAGCCGACCTCAGAACTGTTCAAGAGATGCTCGGGCACGCTACAATCAGCACCACCCAGGTCTACACGAGGGTAAGCCTCGCCCATGTGATGGAGATCTACGTCCAGGCACATCCGAGGAGTAGGTGATGACGCTCGACGTCGCAACGGCAAAGAAAACGCTCAGCAACGAGCGAGAGAATCTGGTTCACCAGTTGACTGAACTCGGCGCGGCAGAATCAGGGGATCTCAAGGCTGACCTCGACTTCGGGGAGAGCTTTGCCGATGCTGCAGCAGTGACTGCCGAGCGAACGGAGGTGCTCGGGGTGGTTGACTCGCTGAAGCATCAGTTGGAGGATGTCGACAGGGCTTTGGCTCACATTGCAGCGGGGACCTACGGCATCTGCGATAAGTGCCGCCAAGAGATCGGGGCAGATCGAATGAAGTACCGACCCGCCTCCGTGCTCTGTGTCGACTGCAAATCCCAGGCAAATCCCTAAACCATGCCTGGCGCTGTTGGCCACCTGACGAGACGGTTCTTCGACGTCCTCACTTCGAAGCCACTGTTGATCTCCGAGCGTGCCGCCGTTGAGTCGTGGCTCAAGCCTGAGATGGTTGAAGTGTTCTTCGATCAAATGGATGCCGACCAGCGTCATGGTTATCACGCCGCTCTGAGCGTCATCTCGGATGGGCACTACGACGGAGAGGTCATCACAGCGGCATTGATGCACGACGTCGGGAAGCGTCATGCCCGACTTGGCGTGATCGGCCGATCCGTCGCATCGATCATGATTCTTCTGAGGTTGCCGCTGACTGAGCGAGTGCTCCTTTATAGGGACCATGGTCGAAACGGGGCCCGGGAACTCACCGAGTTGGGGGCACCATCACTAGCCATCGAATTCGCACTTCATCATCAAGGCGAAAGGCCTCAAACCATCGAAAGCCGGCTCTGGGAAGTCCTAATCGCGGCCGATCAGGCGCCAAAGGCCAGAACCAAGGCAGATGTCTGAATAATCTCGACTCCAACATGACATTCCACGTCGTCAACACCACTGTTTTTCAAGGCCCTCTCGATCTGCTTCTTCAATTGGTGACGAAGCACCAAGTCGAGATAACAGCAGTAGGTCTCACCGACGTGGTGGGGGAGTACCTCTCCTTCCTCGACGAGATGCGAGAGTTGGACATCGATGTCACCTCGGAGTTTCTCCTCGTCGCGGCCACGCTGATCCAGTTGAAAGCCCAGTCCCTGCTTCCAACCTCGGGAGACTTCGAGTTGGACGACGAGTTGGCCCTCATCGAGGAGCGTGACCGCCTTCTCTCGCGGCTGCTTGTGTGTGTCACATTCAAAGACGTCGCTGCGGTCCTGCAACGAAGACTTCAGGACGGAAATCGTTACGTGCCCCGAGTTTCCGGTCTGGACCAGGATGTTCGAGCACCTTTGCCTGATGTGCCCATGCCCATCGATGCCGAAGGCTTGGCAATTCTCGCGGCCAGGGTCTTCACCAGGCCTTCACAAGAACCCGATCTCGATCACCTCGATCTCAGTCTTCCAAGTGTCGAGGAGGCTATAGAGGACCTGCGTCTTCGTATCGAGGCAGCGACCATTGCCAGCTTCGAAGATCTGACCGAACATTGCGGCCGACCGGTCGAGGTGGCTGCGTACTTCCTGGCCCTTCTCGAAATGGCCCGATGGGGTCTGATCGAGGTGGCCCAGGATGACTGGCTGTCGTCGATTGAGGTTCGTCATCGTGACGATGCCAACGTGGATTTGACCTCAGAGTGGGCATCGTGAACGAACTAGCCGCCCTCGAAGCCGTTCTGTTCGTGACGGAATCGCCCGTGCCCGCGAGCGAACTCGCAGAAGTACTCGAGGTCTCGACAACGCATGTGAAAGATCTCCTGGCACAGCTTGGTGAGGAGATGGATAAACGTGGCTCCGG
>QIDW01000413.1 GCA_003230435.1 Acidimicrobiia bacterium
CCTTCATCCCGCCGTACTGGTTCCGCCACCGGTTCCACGTCGACTCGGCGATCTCGAGATGTCGCAGCACCTCGGTCATGTCCTTGCCCTCATTCAACAAGCGTTCGCCCTCCTGGAGCTTGCGCACCGCCTGCTCAGCCGTATGTCGGTGCCTCTTCATCGTGGTCATCCTCCCATGCCTCTGGGTCGGACACCCACAGCAGATGGACCACTATTAGGGGCTCACGTCAACGGCTTCGAAACATGGGAGAGTGAGTTGGGCGCTTGTGAGGAGGTGTGGCCCGGCTGAACCGCTTGAACAGCAACGGCGTCGGGAACTGGCCTGGGTCTGACGGTCCCCCTCCGGTTTCAGGCCTTGTTGTCCGCGGGCTCGCCCAACCCGTCATCTTCGGACTCGCTTATCGAGGCCGGCAAAGTGACCGTGAAGGTCGATCCCACGCCGAACTCACTCTCCAAACTAATTTCGCCCCCCATCATCTGGCAGATCTGGCGGGTCAGGGCGAGACCCAGACCGGTTCCACCGAAGTCGCGGGTGGTCGAGTCGTCGACCTGGGCGAACTCTTCGAACACCAGGTCCAGCTTGTCTTCCGGAATGCCGATACCGGTGTCCGTCACAGACATGGAGATCCACGGTTCACCGTCTTTTGACACCCGACGGGCCCTGAGCGTGATGCTCCCGTCCGTTGTGAATTTGGCGGCGTTGGAGACCAGATTGAAGAGCGCCTGTCGCACCTTGGTGAGATCGGTGTGCATCTCGCCCAGGTCATCTCCATAATCTTCCACGAACTCGTTCCCGTTCTTCTCGATCATGGGCAGCGCGGTCGCCACCACTTCATGCAAGGTTTGAGCAACCTCGAAGGTCTCTAGGAACAGATCCTTATGGCCGGCCTCGATCTTCGAGAGATCCAGAACATCGTTGATAAGCGACAACAGATGCCTACCCGCAGAGTTGATCTTCTCGAGGTCGGGGACCAGCTCTTCGTACCCATCGTCTTCCGCATCTTCGGTGAGCATTTCGCTGTAACCGATGATGGCGTTCATTGGGGTGCGTAATTCGTGACTCATGTTGGCCAGGAAGGTGCTCTTCGCCTGGTTGGCATCCTCGGCCGCGCGCATCGCCTCCTCGAGAAGTAGTTCCATCTTTTTGCGATCCGTGACGTCGACGACTGAAACGAAGACCTTCAACCATGACTCCTCCGAACCAGGCGCAATCGACACAGAAACGAGAGACATACCGGTTTCGCCGTTCAAGCGGTACAGGGTCATTTCGGATTCGAACTCATGGTGACCTTCGGCCAAAGTCGCCAGTTGGTCCGCAATTTCCGGGTCGGATTCTTCACCAAGAAGAGCCTCAAGACTTCCGAGGAGCTCATTCTTTGTTTTCGCCCCGTACAAATCCAACGTAGCCTGGTTGACATTGACTACTTGGATCAGCCCCGCGAATTCCACGGCCAAACCCGGATGCTCTCGAAAGTGCTCACGCAGATCGGTGACACCCGACTCAATGATCTCGTCGAGGGCGATCCGAACCTGCGAATAGTCCTCCTCCCAGAGCGACAAAGGTGAATCCTCGAAAAGGCTCCGAAACCGCGTCTCACTGACCGCCATCTTGTCTGCCATGTTGGCCAGCTCCGACTCGGTGTGCTTGCGCTCGGTGATATCGAGTTCGATCGCACCAACAGCCACGGTGTTGCCGGCGTGGTCGGCGATAGGAAACCTGACGGAGGCAATCACGTGCTCGCGAACTCCCCGTCGCACCCTCAACTCCTGTTCTACTGCCTGATTCCGATCGATGACTTCAAGATCATGCGCCATATTGACTTCCGTCTGCATGTCGAGGTCGGTCAGTTCATCTGCCTCAATGAGCGTCTTGCCCCGAAGGTCTTCATTGGACAAGTGATAAAACTCTTCATATCGGTGGTTGACCAGAATGAATTTTCCGTCGACATCACGCAGCAGAACCATCGCGGGCATATTGTCAACGACGGTTTGGAACCGGGCCCCCTCACTGCGGATGCGTTCCACCACGCGACCCAGCTGAGTCCCGACGGCACCCATGACCTCGAGGAGATCCTCATCGAGCGCAATCGGCTGATCTGAGAAGAACTCGAGCACGGCGACGACTTCCGTCCCCGCCAGAACCGGGAATGCGATCCCCGTTTGCAACCCTGCGGCCCGCACCGCCTGTGTTCGTAGGAGGTCGGTGTCGACTGTCTGGACATCGAACCAGGCGGGGCGCAGGCTGGCAAGGACGCGTCCGGGGATGCCCTCGCCAATATGGAAGACAGTCTCGTCGGTGGCGTCCCGAAAAGACCCATGGCGCTCGGGGTCGGCCAGCTGCCAGATGTCGGTTGGGACGAGCAGGTTGGAATCTTTCTCATCGACCAGATATGCATGTCCGATTGGCCAGCCGATGGCGGCAGACACCTCCTGTACGGAGGTCCGCATGGCCTCATTGACCGTTTGAGCCTCGTTAGCGGCGGACGCCGTATTGCGCAGCAACTGGAGAGCGGCCGTGCGAGCGTTGATGCCTTCGAGCACGCGGTTGTATTGCTGGGCGATTTGGCCAATCTCGGTGTGCGGCTCCACTGCTACGGGTGTGGAATAGTCCTCGGTCTTTCGCTGCTTGTCCATATCGTTGAGCAGGTCGAGGATCTCGGTGCTGGCCCCGTGCTCAGCTACGTTGAGGCCCA
>QIDW01000037.1 GCA_003230435.1 Acidimicrobiia bacterium
TCTGAACGTCCTAATGACCAACAATCGACGGGTTGATTTAACCCCGGTTAACGGGTCGGACTGGCACTATTTGAGTGCACGGTCAAGGATTGGGGATAATCCCTCAGGAATCTCCTGAAACAGACAGACGTTTAATCGATACCGGCCCAAGACCAGGAGGGCCAGATATGACTGACACAGTAAGAGGAGCAGCCATCAAGGGGGTCTCGCGACCCTCGAAGCGATTCTCACAGGATCGCGTGTGCTCCAAGCCAGGTTGTGAAACCAGGCTCTCTCAATACAACAAGGCAGAGTACTGCCACGCCCATGCCCCGATCCGGTTCCCCCGGGTCCGCGGGAAGATCTTGGACGAGCAGGAGGCCTGAGAACTTCTGGCTGGGTCCAGGTCCTCTCCCCCTCCCGCTCCCAGCCAGAACAACCAGAAAGCCCCGGCCACCCGTCGGGGCTTTCTCAGTTTGACCTTTCAGGTTGTACAAAACCCTCTGCGTCTCAGACGCTTCAAGACGTTGTGGACATAAGCCTCATACAACGTCCACCGGTGTAGGTTGGACGCATGGCCTCTCTGCAATGGCTCGACCGACCGGTGCTCCGCGACCCCGTGGCCCTGATGGCCTTCGAGGGCTGGGGCGACGCCGGTGAGTCCGCTAGCCAGGCTGTCACCTCATTCATCGAGCACTCAGACGCAGAACTCATCGCGGTCATTGACCCGGATGACCATTTCGACTTCCAGGTTCGGCGGCCAATGGTCGAACTCGACTCTGAGGGCATCAGGAGCATCACATGGCCACGGAACGAGATCCATGTCGTTCGTGGGGCTGAGCGTGATGTGGTCGTCGTCCTCGGCGAAGAGCCCCACTACAGGTGGAAGGTCTTCACCGCCGACCTGGTCGAAGCCTTGAACTCCCTCGGAGTGAGCCGAACGATAACGATCGGTGCATTCATCGGTCAGGTGGCTCACACCCTCCCGGTGCCCCTCGTGGGATCATCAAGCCGGCCCGACACGCTGACTCTTCACGGCCTGCTCCCATCGGGGTACGAGGGCCCAACGGGGATTCTCGGTGTCCTCAATCACGCCCTCAGCAACGCCGGAATCGACGTGACATCGGTCTGGGCCGCCGTACCCCACTATCTGTCAAACCAGGAGTACCCACCGGCTACCGAGGCCCTCGCCGTCAAGGCGGCCGAACTGCTTGGCGTCACCTTGGATATGGGTGACCTGGCTCTGGAGACCCGTCATTTTCTTTCTACGGTCGAAGAGGCTCTCGAAGGCAACGAAGAACTGCAGAAGTACGTGGAACGTCTCGAAGAAGAGGCCGATGTCGACACCGAGCACAGTGAGCATCTGATGGAGGAGATCGAAAACTTCCTCCGCGACCAGCCTCGATGACGAATCTCAGGGATTCGAGAACGCATCGTTGAAGTTCATCTTCTACGTTCATCTGCTTAGCGCCACTGTTTGGGTGGGCGGCCTGATTGTTCTGGGTGGCCTCGTGCCGGCGGTACGCAAGGCGACTGATGACCGTGCGGTTATCCGAGCGATGGCGAACCGGTTCGGTGTGATGTCATGGACCGCCCTTGGCCTACTGGTGCTCACGGGGACGTTGATGGTATTTGACCGCGCCTGGACCGGAACATTGATAACCAAAATCGGCCTGGTTATCTTGTCAGCCGTGCTGGCCGCATGGCACACAGTTGCCGCCAAGGGTCAGTCACCTGCGGTTCGAGGAGCCATCCAGGGAGTCATCCTGATTTTGGCCCTGGTGATCGTGTGGTTGGCGATCGCTCTCTAGGAGTCTGACACTTGGCTGGGAGCCGTTGACACAAAGAAAGACCGGGCCATCGCGGACCCGGTCTTTCACGCTCATCGAGAGGATGTCACTTCTTACGCTTGTGGCGATTGGCCTTCAAACGCTTGCGGTACTTGTGCTTCGACATCTTCTTTCGACGCTTCTTGATCAACGAACCCATGCAAAAACCTCACAAAAAGGGGGGAGACAGCCCACATCGTCGCGCTATTCACGGACTAGGTCAAACCAAACCCGAGGTGTCCACGGACTCGTTGATGACTCCGACCCCCTCCTTCCGGAAGGCATCCGCCACGCGATCAGCCGTGTCGAATGTCGTGATTGCCACCACGGAGGGCCCTGCGCCCGATCGGGCCACATGAAGGGCGCCTGCACGTCGGGCCACATCCATGAGATGGCCCACCTCCGGACTGAGGTGGGCCCTCGGAGCCTCGTGAATCTCGTCGCCATGGGCAGCGGAGAGCATGCCGGGATCACCGGTGATGAGGCCAGCCGTGAGCGAAGAGACCCTGGCCAGACTCCGCACCACGACATCCCTCGCTATCTCATCAGGGAGGATCGACCGTGCCTTGTACGTTGGCAAGCGCGTAGGTGGCACGGCAATGACCGGCCTCAACGACGGGTGGAAGGGGAGCCTCATCGGGAGCCCTTCGGCCGGGATTAGGACCAAACCTCCATAAATCGCTGCACCGACTTGGTCGTCGTGTCCCTCCAGCTCCTTCGCTATGCGGAAGACGCGATCCGGAGAAGCCTCGTCGCCAACCGCACGAAGCGCAGCCGCGACTCCAGCGACGTAGGCCGCGGCCGAGGAGCCGAGTCCCTTACGTAAGGGAATCTCTGTGTCGACCACAATGGAAAGCGGTCTCTCTCCGACCACCTGACGCGC
>QIDW01000440.1 GCA_003230435.1 Acidimicrobiia bacterium
GTTCTTCGTCTTGATGGTGATCTACGTCGTCCTCACCCTCGGACTCAGCTTGATGCTGCGCTGGTACGAACGGAAAGTGGCCATCCCCGGCTACTAAACCGCCTACCTCAGCATCGCTCGCGGCGAGGTTCTGGTGATCGTCGGTCCATCAGGTTCGGGCAAGAGCACCGTCCTTCGCTGCATCAACCACCTCGAAGTTCCCACCGCCGGCTCGATCACCATCGATGGTGACTTGGTCGGATCCGATGACACCAACATCAACCAGATCCGAGCCGAAGTTGGCATGGTCTTTCAACAGTTCAACTTGGCGCGGGTCTGTAAACCTCCGGTAGTTAAGCCCATATGCGGGTCTAACTACCTCGAGAAACGCCACCAAGCGCCACCAGAATCCGCTCGACAACCGAGTCGGTGTCCATCCCAACAGACTTCATGACGTCGCTTGCAGACCCGAACGGAAGGAAATGATCGGGGACCCCTATACAGGTGATGTCCTTCGTCACCCCGGCGTCAGACAGCATCTCCATGACGGCGGCACCAAAACCCCCGGCGACCACGCCGTCTTCGAGGGTGACAACATGACGAGTAGGGCCGGCCCATTCGACGATCCTCGGGTCAAGAGGCTTGATCCAACGTGCATTGACGACTCCGGCGCTGACGCCCTTCTCCCCGAGGTCGACCGCGGCCTTCTCGGCGATCTCCACCATCCGCCCCACAGCGATCAACAAGACTTCATCACCCTCACTCAGTTGTTCCGCTTCTCCGAGAGGCTCGACTGGTATCGAAGGCACGGATACTGCTCCGCCCTTCGGATAACGAATGGCGATCGGACCGTCGTGATCTGCCGCAGTCTCGATCATGGCGCAGAGTTCGGTCGCATCCGCCGGCGCACCCACTACGAGATTGGGGATCATCCTCAGATACGAGATATCGAAGACACCGTGATGGGAGGGCCCGTCAGGACCGGTGACACCGGCCCGATCGATGAGAAAAGTGACCGGAAGATCATGCAGCGCGACGTCGGCGATTATCTGGTCGAATGCCCGCTGCAGGAAGGCCGAGTAGATGGCGACCACAGGCTTCTTCCCGGCCATCGCCATGCCTGCCGCCAACGTGACGGCATGCTGCTCGGCGATACCCGTGTCGACGACGCGGTCGGGAAATCGCTGTGCCATCTGCTTGAGCCCGGCTGTCGAGATCATTGCGGCCGACACACCCATCATCTCCGGTCGCCTGCCAGCCGCGTCGGCCAGAGCACGGCCTGCCACATCTGTCAGTTTGAGCTCCGACTTGAGAGCTCTGCCGGTCTCGATATCGAAAGAACCAACACCGTGGAGCTTCTCCTCCTCGTCTTCGATCGCAGGTTGGTAGCCATTTCCTTTCTGAGTGATTACGTGAACCACAACCGGTTCGCCAAGAGTCTTGGCGGCTTCCAGCGTCTCTTCCAACAAGGCGATGTTGTGACCATCAATCCGACCGCTGTATTTGAGGTTGAGAGCATCGAACACCGTTGACGGTTCGAGTATCTGCTTGACGGCGTCCTTGACACGCCCGGCCAACTCGTCGGCGGTCTCACCCACCAGCGGTAGCCCACGCAGCATCCTGCTAATGGTCCTTTTCGCCTTCTCGTAACGAGGATCGATCCGAAAGTGAGCCAGGTTGGCCAACGCCGCGAGTCCGCCAACTGTGGGCGCGTATGAGCGCCCATTGTCGTTGAGAACGATGATCAGGCGCTCCGGTCTGGTCACCGCTATGTGATTGAGTGCTTCGTGGGCCATCCCCCCGGTAAAAGCCCCGTCGCCGATGATGGCCACGGTCCACCCGTCGTAGCCGGCCAGAGCATGGCCAAGGGCATAGGAAAGCGACGTTGAGGCATGGCTGTTCTCTACGAAGTCGTGCTCGGACTCTTCCGGGCTCGGGTAGCCGGAAAGACCGCCGGCGTGACGGAGCGTGTCGAACCGATCGGCGCGGCCCGTGAGCAGTTTGTGAACGTATGCCTGGTGGCCGACGTCCCAGATGAGACGGTCACGGGGAGAATCAAAGACCCGGTGCAGGGCGATAGTCAGCTCTACGACGCCCAGATTAGGGGAGAGGTGGCCACCAGTATTCGAGACCTTCTCGAGAATGAACGCCCTGATCTCCTCGCACAGCTCGTCAAGCTGGTCGGCAGAGAGGTTCTGCAGGTCTGAGGGATGTGAGATTGAGTCGAGCATCTTGAGGGCACAGGGCCGTCAACAGGATAGTTGCTGATCAAACATTGGCCATCAGCTATTAGTGGTGTGTCATTGGAGAGTGGCGGGAACCCTGATGTGTATTCCTTGACACGAGTTGGTCAGTAATCACCGCGCGGGTCTACACATCGGCAACACCTGAATACCCGAGTCCTCCAAGAAGGAAGCTCCGTACTCCATGGGTGACTTCGGAGAGGCTCTTCTCATCGTAGGTCCCGGCGGCTATCAACACGCGTGCTCCAGCCATGATCGTGTCCTGGATCAACTGGCCAGCCAACGCTGGGGGCATGGCGTTGAATAAGCCTCGCTCGACACCCTGCATGTACAGATTCGCCATCTCTGACGAGAGATCGCCGTGGGACGCGGCGATCCGTTCCTGGGCCCCGGCGCTCATCCGGCCGGCATCGCGGTGGAGGATGACACCAAACACTCGGTCTGTCGCTACGAACTCGACGGTTCGCGAAGCGAGTTCGGCAAGTCTTTCGGGTATTGGCAAGGTGATGGGCACTGAGTCGATGACTTCTGTCAACACATTGGGCAGTTCCTCTTCGACCAGCGAGGCGATCACGTCATCTCGATCAGAGAAATAGTCGTAAAAGGTGGTACGGCCAACACCTGCGGCCAGAGCGACCTCACCTAGCGAGATGTCCGCCGTCCCGGTTTCGTCGATGAGATCCCGCGCCGCATTGAGCAAGGCGCTGCGAGTCAGCGCCTTGTGCTCGTCGATGGATGCGGCTCTGATACGCGGCATATGGGCACAGGCTATCGGGCTTAACGTGCCCATGTAATCCCGACACAGCGTCGACAACACGCGTAAGTTATCGGAACTCAGGAGGTATTGATGGCCGAAGAACAGACAGTCCCCACACGCACCGAGACCAAAGTGGCACGTGCTCGACCCCTATCCGGTGCCATTCTCGGCATCATCATCGGACTTGCCGTTGCGGTCTTGCTTCAGCAACAAGGCGTTTGGCCTTTGGACCGGCTCACGGTGTTCTTGTTGCCTGCCGCGACCGGGGTGATTGGACTGGTTCTGACCAGCGTCAAGCGCGTGGGCGCGCCAGGACCGATGATCGTCGCGTTCATCATCCTCATTCCGATGGCCGCCTGGGGCGC
>QIDW01000342.1 GCA_003230435.1 Acidimicrobiia bacterium
TGGCCCTTCGCACAAATGGTGCGAGGGTGTCTCCAGACATTGCCTGATGCCGAGGGCATCAGAGGTTCGTATCGCAAGGTTCGCATGCGTTTAGACAGCGACCTCGTCGGATTCTGGCTGATACCGATCGAATACGTCCTCATAGAGGTCTAGGTAGGCCTTGAACCCGTGGGTGGTGAAGAACTTGAGTGCCGCCTTCGCAGCCTCAACTGCTTCGGTTTGGTCGGAGGGCAGTACCGCGGCGGCAACAGCGTCGGCGTGTGCAATGGACAGTGGACGCATGGTGTTTGACCACAGTTCAGTCAGTCTGACACGGGCGACAAGAGCCGACTCGACGTCACCATCGATCGCAGATACGACCATGCTGGCGAACTGGTGGAGTCCCTTGGTCGCCCGACCCTCCCTGAGCCTGGCCTCAAGCCGGGTGAGGATCTGTCCCCCGCTCCCGATACCGACTTCGAGAAACGCGGGGTAGAGATACGGATCAGACCCACCTTCGACAGCGAGCCTGGTCACAGACTCAAAGTCCCCTTGAAGATGCAGAGCCTTCGCATGGATCTCTTTCCATGCGTTCTGGGTCTGGGGATCGTCAGTCTCGAGATAGGTTTCTGATATCTCAAGAAGGCGGGCGTGTTTGACCGGGTCGGCACCGTCCCGAGCTTGTTCGAACTCAAGCCGGCTGGCCTCGAAGGCGCCCACCCAAATCTCGGAGAGGTCAAAGCCCTCCCCCTGCTCGACCATCGAGAGTGCCGTCTCAATATCGCCGTTCTTGAAAGTGTTCAACGCGCGAAAGAAAACCGTTCGAATTTGCCAGCCGACGATGCCTGACTTGTCAGCCAGCCGATCCAGTTCATCATTGAGCTCGTCGTTTACCTGATTGTCGGGCATGGACGTTGCCGCGAGGTTGTTGATGGCACGAATCTCAGCGTTGAGAAGACCATGGTCAGCGGCCACATCGGCCACTCCTCTGAAAAGGGCCATGCTTTCCACGTCGCGGCCACCCTGCGCCAGTGATAGCGCCTTGTTGTTGAGGGTATCCAACAACTCCTCGACCATATCCAGTTTCTCAAGAACCGGCAGCACATTATCGGCAATCTCGATCGCTCTTTCGCTCTGACCGTTTAGTGCCAATGCTCGAGAGGTTTCGCTGGCGAGACGAGCCCAAACCTCCTCCTCGGCCGGTGGTGTGGTCTCGTACACCGGCAGAATGATCTCCACCGCCTTGTAACCCCCGAAGGTTCCGCTATAGGCGAAGGCAACGCAAGTGGCCGCGGCTGAGACGCCATGGACATCACCGGTCTGCTGGTAGTAGTCGAGAGCCTCATGGCCGACCTCGACCGCCAGATCCTCGCGTCCCGACTTCTGGAGACATATGGACATCTGCATCTTCAACTCGGCGATCTCGGCGTTGTCGGACGACAATTCAATGGCCTGCTGAAAGAGCCCGACAGCTTGCAGGTCTGAACGCAAGGATCGGGCTCGTTCCGCAGACGCTATCAACGCCCCTCGGGCCTGTTCCAACAGTTCGGTGTTGTTGGGGTCAGCCGCAGCGGCGCTGGCGTAGTGGCCCGCCACAACACCGGCAAGCTCCGGGAGCGACTCGATCCGACCGGCAACCTCGAGGTGGCGGCTGACACGATCGGATTTGGGTAGCCGCCCGTAGGCGACTTCGCGGATCAGGCTTTGCACAAACCGATACTGGCCACGTTCGGGTGAGCGGGGATCTTCGTCGAGTTCGAGGATGTCGCTTCGGACCAGCGACCTCAACACCCTTTCCAACTCTCCTGACGGTTTGTTGCCCATGTCAACGATCCAACCCAAACTGAAAGACAGGCCAAGCACTGAAGCGTCCTGGATGACCGCAACTTCGTCGGGTTCGAGACGGTCGAGACGTGCCCCGATGATGGCGCTGACACTGTCCGGTATCGCCAACTCGCCGGGGTCGCCAACAAGTTCGTATCCGCCGTCCACGACTGCCAGACGCCCCGAGTTGATAAGCATCCGAACAAATTCGACAGCGTGCAGGGGGACACCGGCTGTCCGCTCGGCAAGCCGATCCACCACAGCACGTGGGATCCCCGGTGCGAGACCAGCGACCAACTCCTTCATCGCCATGTCATCGAGACGACTGAGATGCATAAGAAGCGAACGGCGACGTGTGGTGCCCCAATCGGGACGTCTCTCGACGAGCTCGGGGCGGGCCAACGTCAGAACAAGTATCGGGCTTTGAGTGGTTCTCTCCGCCAACTCCTCGATGAAGTCGAGCAACCCCTCGTCGGCCCAGTGGAGGTCCTCGAAGACCATGAGAACCGTCCCCCGCTCAGAAATCCTCTGGAAAAACGTGCGAAGAGCCGAGAACAACTCGGAACGGTCACCCGGTGGCATCTCGGCAATACCGATGAGTGCCGCCAACCGGGGTTCGATCCAACGTTGGTCTTCTTCGTCCGGAGCGAACTCCGCCACCGTCGTCCGCAGTTTCATCCTGGCTTTGCCGGCGTCTTCGCCCTCGGTGATCCCCGCCCTCTGTCGGATCATTTCCCCAAGGGCCCAGTAAGTAACTCCTTCCCCATACGCCGGGGACCGGCCACTGTGGTAGTAGACATCCTCGGCAATCCCGTCGATATAGCGCAACAACTCCTGGGAGAGCCGGGTCTTACCGATGCCGCCTTCACCGATGATCGAAACCATGCGAGCCCGCCGCTCACGACCGGTAGCGTGGAGTTGGTCTTTGAGGAGACGAAGCTCATCGTCACGACCGACAAAGGGCCCCTCAACCAGTTCACCGCCCCGCTTCGACTGAGAGAGAGCCACAACACGGACGGCGTGGTAAGCAGGAACCAAAATCTCCTTGCCTTTCACCTTCTGATCACCGACAGCGACGAACTCGACGGCTTGGCCCACCAGGTCACGGGTGGTCTCGCCGACATACACCGCGCCGGGGGAAGCTATCGACTGCAGACGGGAGGCGGTATTGACAAGATCACCGACCACAAGACCATGCTCGTTCCCCCCGGACCCCACCGAAGCCTCGCCCGACATGACACCGGCCCTCGCATCAAGACCCGGCATGCCTACATCACCACCCAGGCCCTGCACCATGTCCACCAGCTCGAGGGAGGTGCGGGTGGCTCTCTCGGCGTCGTCTTCATGAGCAGCACCAGCACCAAACACCCCCATCACGGCATCCCCGATGAACTTGTCAGTCACACCTCCGTAGCGATCGATGATCTGGCGGCACCGGTCGTAATAATCAGTGAGCATCGACCGAACGTCTTCGTGGTCACGCCCCTCCGAAAGGGTTGTGTATCCGACCAGGTCGGCAAACACCACCGATACCAGACGTCGCTCACCGGAATCGCCGGCCGGTGAGGTGGTCTCGTCCTCAGGAGGGGTAGACGAGTCGCCGAGACCATTGCCACAGTCGAAGCAGAACTTGTTCGCCGCATCGTTGGCCGCCCCACACGATGAACACGTCACCGACAAGGCGCTCCCACAGTTGGAGCAAAAGGCGTGACCTGAAGGATTGTCAGATCCGCAGTTGTTGCAAGTGATCATCTGGTTCGGCTCCCCTTGGAGAATGCGCAGACTATCGAACACCCCACGCTCGGTCGACCCTGATCGAAGACCAGCACGTCGTCGGCACCCTCGGCCGTTGACAGGCGGTGGGCGATGGCGACCGAAGTCCGCCCCTCCGTGAGACAGTCGATCGCATGACGAAGGGCAACGTCGAGGGCCGGGTCGACGGCCGACGTGGCCTCATCGAGCACGAGCAGGTGGGGCGAACCTATCCAGACCCGCACCAGAGCGATGAGTTGTCCTTCAATACGTCCTTGGGCGGCCTCTGTTCGAAAGTGGAAAGGACGTCCGACAACAGATCACGAGCCCGAGACCAGATTGAGGCGGGTAGGTAGGCTCTCGGGCTCATGGCTGACCTGACCTGCTCCAACTGTGGTGCGTCGAACGCCGACTCTCAGAAGTTCTGCGGCGAATGCGGTATCGGGCTGAGCCTCGTCTGTGTCAATGGCCACAGCAACCCACCGTCGCAGAAGTTCTGCGGCGAATGCGGCGAGGTCCTAGGCGAGTCCGAGGTCGCGAAACCATCACCGGCCGACGAGGCCGGCGAGCGTCGCCTGGTTTCAGTCCTCTTCGCCGATCTTGTCGGGTTCA
>QIDW01000038.1 GCA_003230435.1 Acidimicrobiia bacterium
AGCAAGCCTGGGAGCGTGCCAACACACCCGAGTTCCGTGAGGAGATGCGGCGAAGAACAGAGGCGAAGATCGCTGAACGCGAGCAGCTCGAGAAGGATATCGGAACCGCCGATTCGACGGCCGAGAAGGCTTGCGACCAGCACGCCAAGGCGAAAGAAGCCGCCGACGAAGCATGTGAGAAAGCGGAAAAGGCCAAGAAGGCGTATGACGACTGCCTGGAAGAGCAGAACGCGGAAGCCTTCAAAGATGCTGTGATGACGCTTGGCACTGATGGCGAAACCGCTGAGCCGTCGGCAACTGCGCCGTCTGCGACCGCGACTGCCACCGTGGCGGCAACTGCGGCAGCCACCGCGGCCCCAAGCGACCCTATAGCTGCTCGGAAGATCGGTGTGTCATTGCCTTTCGTACTCGACCAGACCGGACTGAGCGCAGACGAAGCCGAACGTGCCCGGAGACTGCAACGGATCTTTGAAATGCGCAAGGGCACTGGTGACATCGCCGCTGTCGCGATGGACCTGTATCAGTTCAACCAGTGGCACATCGAGACCTTCGACGAACCATGGTTCACTTGGTCGACGGCAGGGGACGATCCGGGGAGTGACGACAGCCAGCCATACCGATACTTTCATGCAGACGCGGGTGTTGGCCTGTTACGAGTTCGTCCATTTCGCTGCATATATCGCAAGCGACCAGTTGGGTCGTCAGAGGATTGGTGGCGACGAAGACGAAGCAGTGTTGCTCGATGAGTACTCCGTCGACTGGGGTTTCCCCGACGCGATCAACACCAACACCACGCCGTTGGAAGGCAACGCTCCACGGGGCTCAGTCATCACCGGCGTGTTCCGTTGGGGTTACAACAACAGTGCCGGTTACTACCACACCGGCGTCAGCGTGGGCGATGGGAAAATCATCAGCCTCGGATCCGATGGGTTGATCCTCGAGGACGCCACCGGGACCGTCGGAGGGGCCTTCCCTTCTGTGGGTTACTCCGAGGTCAACGTTGGCGACTACCGGTACTCCAACACCAATCCGGCCCCTGTCTCCGGTGAATAGCGTCCGTTTCCACTGCCCCTGCGTTTAGTAGTCGTTACGTCACACAGCGTTGTTTCTACACGACGGGGGCGGAAACCCCATCTGTGATCAGCAAGGAACTCGGTGTGGCTCGGATTCGCCGAGAAGATCACGACCGTGATCACCGACCAGGATGAATAGGAGAGGAACCCGCATGAAAGCTCATAGACAGTTTGTCTGGGTCGTCGCCGTTGTCCTCACTATGACTGCATGCGGTGGAGGCACTGGTAATGACACCCTGCCGATAGGCGACGCGGAAGTTGAAACATCCAATGAGACGGAGACTCCGGAACCGGTATCAGCCGGAGGTCCGCTGACTGACGAATACCTCGACGGAGAATGGTGCTCGAGCGAAGGCATCACCTTGTGTTGGCCGATGGCGGACTCGAGATGAGCAACGACCTGGGTCCGATCACTGAAGGAGCTATTGAGTAAATCGTCAGTGGGCTGAGTGATCTGAGAGTCTCCACGAACGAATTCTCTGGCACCCAGGCGGGTCAAAAATAACCTTCGCAAGTGGAGCCTGCTGACTCGTCAGGGTCAGTCGCCCAGGTCTGAGAACTCGATGTCCTGGGCTCCTTGCCAGAGCACGAGCTCACCGAACTCCGCCAGCTTCTCCCGACCCTTCACGATTGTGATGAAGTGGCCCCCATCTTGCTGGCGAATGACGAGCTCCCGTAGGCGAAAAGGATTTCGGCCTCACTCTTCCCGCCGGGATAGAAGAGTATGTCTCCACGAGAAGGGTGGACTGTGTGGTTCTCGAACGCCACGCCGGTCTTCAGGTCCCCAAGAGGAATCCAAACCGCCTCACCGCTCCAACGGACGTGTATCACTCTGCTTCGGAAGGGCAGCTGCGCCAGAAACCATGCGCAAGTTTCAGGTGCGTGCTCGGACTCAAACACACCCTCAAATGCGAATGGGCCCACCGCAATATTCAGGTTTGTCACGGCCGGCACATTACTCGGGGGAAGATCGGGCGTAGCCGGACTGAATTGTGTACCTTGCGCATGTGGATCTCGTCGTAATCGCAGCCGTAGTGGTCCTTGTTGTCGGTGTTGGTATCGCCGCATACCTGCTGGGCAAGGCTGCCTCACGTGTCCCAGCAGATAGCGGCTCTCAGGGTGAGAAACGTCTCGAGGAATACGAGTTCTATCCCTTTGTCGTGAACTCCGAGGGTCACATCGAATTCAACGCTGGTGCGTTCAATGAGGCGGTTGCATATTTCCTCAAGGAACGAAACGAGAGGGCGGCCCGAGAACTCATAGTCATCGGCGAGCAGAATCTTGTGCGCGATACCTTCCCGAGTGATCGCCTCCGAAGTTACAAGGAGCTCTACGCGGCCTACGACGGAGACGGCGTGGTCAACGACAACGACATGTTCCTGGAGAACTACAAGCGCATCGTCAATCAAGTGGGACGCTCCTTTCCCAACACCGGCATCGAGATCCTTCTCCACAATCTCGTCAACCCCTCACGGTCCCTCGTCGCCATCGAGAACGGGGTGGTAACAGGGCGTTCGATCGGCGGCGGCGCAACGAATCTCGTCCTTGACCTGAAGACAAGACACCAGCGGGGCGAAGACAAGGTCAACTACGAGTTGAACATCGGGTCGCGTCAGTTCAAATGCACCACAATCCCGATCTTCCGACCGGATTACGGGCTCGTGGGGGCGGTCTGCATCAACGTCGACACCCACTTTCTGCGTGAGGCTGTGGTTGGAGACGAGGACAGGCTCACCGCGTTTGTAGACAACCTTCTTCGCACCGACTTCCAACTCGACGAAAACATCCTGTCCAAGGACGAATATCAGAACTCGTTGAACGGAAAACGGCACTACCTCGACGAAGCGATCCGGGTCAGGAGCACAGCAAGACAGGAGCGGAAGCTTGCGGCGATCCTGTTCTCCGACATCGTCGGCTTTACCGCCCTGATGGGTGAAAACGAGGCAGCGACTCTGCGGATCGTCGATGCCAATGAGAAGATCCATCAGAGAGCCTTCGCAAGCAACGGGGGCAGGCTTCTCAAAAAGCTTGGCGACGGCATGCTCGCGAGCTTCGATTCCGCGTCGGGCGCGGTGGCATGCGCTCGCGAGATTCACCGCGCTGTGGAAGAGGACGAACGGTTCCAGCTACGGATCGGCATCCATCTCGGAGAGGTAATCCAGACCGACGGCGATGTGCACGGCGACGGAGTGAACATCGCATCCCGGATTCAGGGCGAGATCGACCCTGGTGGGATCGGGATGTCAAAGGTTGTCTACGACAACATCAAGAACAAGGACGGTCTATCGGCCACGTTGCTCGGAGAGCGCAATCTGAAAAATGTCGCCGCTCCCGTGATTCTCTACTCATTGGACGCCTGATCCTCATTTCGGGAGACGTGGAATGACGGGAGACAGTTCGAGCGAGTCATTCGAAGAGTTCAAGAACTCGTTTTCGTATGGCGCGAGAAACGATCTGTCGTTCAAGTTCCTCAGGGGGCTCAGCTCAGAAGAAGCGGCAGAGTTTCTCAGCAGGTTGATGGAAGAAGTTGGCGAGCTGTTCGATGCCACATCAACCGATCGACTGCTCGACCTTGTATACGAGTGGCAGGTGAAGGCCTACCAGCCGGCGGTGGACGCAAAAAGGACTTACGTTTTCGAGGACCGACCATTCACACCTCTCGCCAAGCCTCTCAGCGAGACAACACTCGGATTGGTGACTTCGTCGGGTCACTTCGTCTCGGGCGACGATCAATCGGCTCTTGACCAGGACGACCTGACTCAGGAGTGGGCCGTTGCCCGAATAAATGAGTTTCTGCGAGCGGTGCCCATTTTGAACGAGATCCCGAGGGACCTGGCCGCCGAGGAGATACGAGTTCGCCATCCGGGATATGACATCCGGTCGGTGTCTCATGATCTGGGTGTTGCGCTCCCGAGGGCGCCTCTCGTTGAAGCCGAAAACGCCGGTCGAATAGGACGACTCGCTTCGACTCTGTTTTCCTTCGTGGGAGCCTGCTCTCAGGGTCGTCTCAAAAATGAGCTAGACGAGTGGGTACAACGTTGGAAGAACGAAGGTATCGAGGCGCTCTTCTTGGTGCCCGTCTGACCAGTTTGTCATGTGTCGGTCGGGCACATAGCGAGAAGAGCCGAATCGGAGGGTATTCCAGCTGTCGCGGTCGTTGTCCGTTCTTTCAGACATGTTGCCGAGGAGATGGGTTCCCCGCACCGTGGTGACGCGGCACCCGATGGGTCGCCCAATGGGACCACCAGGAGACGGCGCAACTCACAGGCGCGTTGCTGGGGCGGCTCTCGACCTCTTGGAATCGGCAACCGAAGGTGGGACCATTGTCGAGCTAGAGGACCCCTACCGAACTCGGAAGGCCGACTACTCCGGGTCGATCTCCGCGGCGTTGATCACCGATTCGTAAGCACCGAGTGCGGCTGTCACCGTCGCAATCCGGTCTGGCCTCAGGTTGAAGGTCACCAGAAACTCATCTCCGTCGGTCTTGTCCACTCCGACATGGAGTGGGTGCATGTCATCGTGACGACCTCGGTCAACTCGCTCAGTTCGCTCAGACGGACACCGAATAGTCGGGTAACACCAGCGGAGCGTCTTCTGCGGAGCGCGTGCTCGATGAGGCCTAACCCATAGAGGATGGCAAATGTGATCGCAGTGGCCACCACGGCGCCTCCGACCAACCCCACCCCAGCAGTCATTCCAATGGCGGCAACAGCCCACAGTCCGGCGGCCGTAGTGAGACCGCTGACGGTTGACCCGGTGCGAAAGATTGCTCCGGCACCCAGAAAGCCAACACCGGTGACAATTTGGGCGGCCACTCGGGAAGTATCAGAACCCGGGAACGCGTGCGCCCCAACCAAGGTGAATAGCGCTGCGCCAAACCCAACGAGCATGTGGGTTCGCAGACCTGCGGCCTTCTGCTGTGCCTCTCTCTCGAAACCGACGAGGCCACTCAAAAGCGCGGCAATGATCAGCCTCACCGACCAATCAAGAACCGTGATGTCGACAGGCATGCTCCGAGTCTGCCACGCCATCGCATGTACGTGTCGCCCATCTTCGAATCCCGTTGGCGTGTAGCGTTGAATCCAGCATGGAATGGAAACGTGGCGACGAGTACTCCGTATTGGTCCACGGAGAAGACGAACCTCAGCGGCTTACATACCTCTTTGGTGCTTCAGCGGGAGGCCGATTCCTGCCTGAACTGTCCGGTCTTCGCGTTTTTGTCAACGAGAATGGCGAAGTGGTTGAATACCGGGGCAAGGACATCGTTTCTGTTGTTTCTTGGTCCCTTCCAACAGAGCTAACGGTGGACCTGTCGGACAGCGAGAAGTCAACGGCGGTGCCAAAAGTGGGCGAGAGCACCGAGGATCATTCATAGCCGCGGTCCTGATCGGGCGAATCGCCCCGGTGACTTGCCTATCTCGCTACGGAGAAGATATGACTGCTGAGAACGTTGTGGACGAGGTCCGGCAGTCGCTCCAGAAGAGGGGCTTTGAAGTAGACCACCACGTGAGATTTGACTGGTTGACCAGTCGAGCGCCAACTGAGACAGACGTCGCGCTGCCTCCACAAGTCAAGTATCGCCTGCTGGCCCTGCATACTCGTCTCGGCGGAGATTGGTCGAGGTTGTCCACGAAACGTCGGCAGTCTCTCCGTGTCGATATTCAGGTTGATTCAACGACACTGATCGAGGTAGACGAGAAGCAGCATTTCTCCTCGGCGCGCCTCGCAAGCTTGGACTTCTACGACGGCATAGACCATGGGTTGGACCTGCACAGATACCACGATTTGTGCTCACAGTATCGGGAATCAGCTGACAAATACCTGCACGGAAGGGAAGCAGTCGACTTCCCCTTCCCTGGAGGCCGCACGGCGCAGCGGGCGTATTTTGACACGACCAAGGATCTTCTAGCAGC
>QIDW01000322.1 GCA_003230435.1 Acidimicrobiia bacterium
GCCGCGTCCGCGAGAGGTGGCGGGGGGAGTGTCGCCCACACAGTGTCAGATGGTGGGACAAGAAGGTTGACATGTGGGGGAAAGTGGGTCATAGTGGCGGTCAACCCCAGTGCTGAGGGGATTCACAGTGAGGACGGACGGGAAAGATCTGAAGTGTTCCTGGGTGAGTACTTCCATAGCCTCGACGGCAAAGGACGGGTGGTCATGCCTTCCTCATTCCGCCGTCGTCTCGAAGACGGTTGTGTCGTCACCAAGGGACAGGACGGTCAACTCGTCATCTTCTCGGCCGAGGACTTCGAGAAGATGGCCTCCGAAGTGATGGAGCGCCTTCAGGACCGTGGTGGCAGACGATTCTCCAGGACGGTCTTTGGCGGTGCCGACCTGCAAACACTGGACAAATCCGGTCGAGTCCTGGTCAAGCCGGACTTACGGGAGTTTGCCGACGTCGAGACCGCAACGGAGATAGCTGTGGTTGGCGTGTATGACCATGTGGAGCTCTGGAAGAAGGAGGTCTATGTGACCGACCGTGAGACCGGCGACGAGACCTATCTGGAGGAGGAGGCCTGATCCAGAGATAGCTGCTGCCTTGGCTCATTGCCAGCCCCCCGGAACCAATTGGAATGCCCCTGACTCCGCCCGCTTCTAGTTGGTACCAGCGCCCGGGGGGCTGGCAATGAACCAGGACCGGAGAAAAGAGGACAGCGAGTATCACCGGGCGGTTCTGGTTGATGAGGTGGCCGAGTTGTTAGCACCCGTCATGCCGGGAGTTGTGATTGACGCAACGTTCGGAGGCGGTGGTCACAGCCGGCGTTTGTTGGACGAGTTTGGAGCGGAAGTGACGGTTGTTGGAGTAGATAGAGACCCTGAGGCCCTGGAGAATGCAAGGGAACTTGGTGTTGTCGCTGTCCAGGGTAACTTCGAAGATCTGAGCGAAGTTGTCCTCCCGCATATCGAGGAACCACCGGCCGGGATTCTTTTTGACTTTGGTGTCTCGTCACATCAACTAGACAAGGCGAGTCGCGGATTCTCATACAGAAACGACGGCCCCCTCGACATGAGGATGGGGCCGGATGCGAAGCACCAGGCGTCGGATGTTGTCAACGACTGGAGCGAGAGCGACCTCGTTCGCATCCTGCGCGACTACGGCGAGGAGCCACTTGCCCGGCGCATCTCCCGGGCGATAGTCCAGGCACGCCCCATCAACTCCACTGCCCAGCTATCCACCGTCATTGCACAGGCAATGCCTGCGGCCAGGCGTCGGGCGGGTCACCCCGCCCGACGCACGTTTCAGGCCATACGCATTGCGGTCAACAGCGAGTTGGATGCTGTGCGTTCCGGGATCGATCAGGCCGTTGCACTGGTCCGGCCCGGGGGACGCGTGCTCGCGATCTCATATCACTCCCTCGAGGATCGAATCGTCAAGCAGAGGTTCGCAGCCGGTGCCAAGGGATGCACCTGTCCGCCGGATCTCCCCGTTTGCGGCTGTGAGACGGCGGCGGAACTCCGCGTTCTTACCAGGAAGCCAATTCGAGCATCAGCAGCAGAGGTGGAATCCAACAACAGATCCCGCTCGGCGATCTTGCGCGCGGCCGAAAGGCTTGCAGCGTGACCGCCCGCCCACTTCGACGCCTGGCCTCCGAGGACAACCTGCGTCTTCTGAAGGGTCGACGGCTTCGCCGTCCGACCCTTGCGCCTTGGATGATCATGGTTCTCATCGGGGTCGTTGCATTCCTGGGCCTTGGTTTTGCCCGAACCAGTCTTGATCAGAGCGCCTTCCAACTCGCCGAGTTGAACAAAGCCATCTCCGAGCAAACGGCGATAAACCGTCAAATGAACCTCGAGATTGCTCGTCTCGTCAACCCGGCCCGAATCGCTCCTCTCGCCGAGGAACTCGGATTGGTGATTCCTGACACTACGAATCGGCTGCTTGTTGACCTCAACCCGGAATCCCCTGTGGTTGCCGGTGCTGAAAGGGAGGGCAAGAGCCAATGATGACCCGTGGTCGCGCTGGTACCGGGTATGAGATCGGGGTTGGGTGCCCCGGTCCACCGGAGAGCCAGTCGGGGAGCTGAGGCCATGGCCGCCCCCAAGGCTGCCCGGCGTATTCAGCCTTCGAAAGTTCGCGTCGCCGTCATCGGGCTGGCCGTTGTCGCGGCCTGGATGGGGATGGGCTATCGGCTGATTCAGATCCAAGTCGTCCAGGCCTCAGAGTTGGCGGAGCAGGGTCTCAGTCAGAGGCTCGTGTCTCGGGATCTGGCTCCACAACGGGGCAAGATCTTCGATCGCAACGGCGAGCTTCTTGCGATGACGGTCCAGGCCCAGAGCATCTTTGCCGTTCCCAATCAGATTGAGGAGCCATTGTGGGTTGCGCAACAGATTGGCGGGTTGCTTGGGGTAGACACGGATGCTCTTTATGACCGGCTCACCAGCGACCTAAGTTTTGTCTACGTCAAGAGACAGGTCGAGGACACGGTTGCGAACGACGTCCTCGGACTTGAGATTCGGGGCATCTACACACTGCCGGAGCCCACACGGATCTACCCGGCCGGCCCTGTTGCGAGCCGGGTCACCGGGTTCGTCAACATCGACGGTGATGGCCAGGAGGGTTTGGAGCTGGTCTACGACGGGGAGTTGCGTGGAACTCCCGGAGTTCGAAAGAGACCTCCAAGGACGTGTGATCCCTCAGGCGTTCAGCCAGATCGTCCCGGCCATACCGGGTATCGATCTGAACACCACTATCGACCTTCCGCTGCAATACCAGTCACAGCAGGCCTGTGTCCTCGCCGTGGAGGAGACCGGTGCGCAGGCTTGTTGGGTGGTCGTTCTCGAGGTGGAGACCGGCGAGGTGCTCGCAATGGTCGGTGCCCCGGTCTTCGACCCACAGACCAGACAAACTTTGGATCCCCGATGTGACGATGCCGAAGATCCGGCTGCCTGTCGCGTCTTTTCCAACTTCGCCGTTCGCGGAATCTATGAGCCCGGGTCGACCCAGAAACTGATAACGGTGGCGGCGGCACTTGAAGAAGGTGAGGTGTCGATTGGGACCGTTATCCCGGACG
>QIDW01000428.1 GCA_003230435.1 Acidimicrobiia bacterium
GACTCAACTGACAACCCACTCCCATCGGGCAACGCCCTTGCGGCCGAAGCGCTTCTCATCGCGAGTCTCTACACAGGCGATCAGGGGACACTTTCAAGGGCAGAGTCGGCGCTGGGCTCGGTAGCACTGCTGATGCGCCAGTACCCATCGATGGTGGGACATCACCTCTCCGCCCTGTACTCCTCGCGTCGCACCAAGGAGTTGGCAATCGTCGGACCCGACTGGCAAGACCTCGCCAGTGTCTATTGGTCGCGGTACCGGCCTCATGTCGCGCTGGCGCCGGCCAACGAGGCGACCGATAGCGTGCCGTTACTGGCAAACAGAAGCGCTGATGGGACGTTGGCCTATGTCTGTCAGGGATTTGTGTGCGAGCTACCTACATCCGACCCCGATCTGCTCGCCAACCAACTCGCCCGATAGGTGTCCCGGTCTCCTCGTAGGCCCTGCAGCGGAGGACGGAAAGAGAGGAATCATGCCAGCTCAACCGGAATCAGCCGCCTTGTATACTCGTCTTCAGGAGGTGCTCGGGCCGGAGCCCGCAGCAACACTGATGGAACGATTGCCTGATCCCCAGGGTCTTGCCACAAAAAACGATCTGAAAGAACTCGGGTCGGAGTTACGCGCCGAAATGGGGGGTATCAACCATCGACTGACCGCCATCGAAGGGAAACTCGAGGGGATCGACGGACAATTCGAAAAGATCGATGCGCGGTTCGAGAAGATCGACGATCGGCTCTATGACTTTCATGAGTCGCTGCGCAGTTATGCGCGTACCTTTGTCATAGCTCAGACCGCGACAGTCTTTGGTGTCTCGGGGATCGTGCTCGGGATCACCCAGTTGCTCTAGGAGTCTGATTCTGGGGATGAATCGACAACCGCCCGGTGTTGGGAAGTGAATGCCGTCACTCTCTCTCAATCACGCAGTTCTGTTCGTCAGCGATCTCGAAAGAGCCAAAGCCTTCTATACCGACGTGCTGGGATTCAAGCCTCTCGCAGAAGAGGGGGGCCTCCAGGCCGCCTTCTTCACTGCGCCCGGATCAGACAACCACCATGATCTTGGATTGTTTCAAACCCCCGCGTCCAAGCCACCGCGGGGCTCGGTCGGGCTGTACCACTTGGCCTGGGAGGTCGAGAAGTTGCGGGACGTCGCCGAGCTGCGAGACACCCTCGACGCCTCAGGCAGTCTCACTGGCCAGTCCCATCACGGTGTGACCATCTCGATCTATGCGGCAGATCCGGATGGCAACGAATTCGAGATCATGTGGACCCTCCCGCGCGACGCCTGGGGTGAATACGCCGACAAGGGCGTGGTGATGCCCCTAGACCTGGAGGCGGAGCTCGAACGCTGGGGATAGCCGACTATTCGCCCTCTCCCCTGGCCCGGCCTCGAGTGAAGTCGATGGCCTCGAGCGTTGCATTGAAAACGAAGCGCTCCCGCTTGGGGGACGCAAGAAATCGCCCGGCCGCCGCCATCGGTTCTCTCCTATTGAGAATCTTGGACTCGACTATCGAGGCGCGGGCGGTCTTCACGGCATGAGCGATCATGATCGGAGCCACCGAATTGTCTTCAGCGGCACCTTGGGCGAGGGCCCCATGTAGATCTTCTTCCGGGCCTTCGAATCCCGCAATTGCCGCCTGTGCCCCTTCGGGGTCCTTGTTGCGGATGGCATCAACAACAATCTCCGTATCAGAGTTGCGGAATGGCTCCGTCGTCTGGCTGTGGTCCGCCTGATCAAACTGTCGCGTGAAGTTGACGAACCAAACAGCGTGATAGAGACCTCGCAGCACCTGGGGGCTGGGGTCAACCGACCATGCCCACCTCAACGCGTCGAGATAGGTCATGTTGTGAGTGACGTCCAGCCAGCCCCATTCATTGGTGTCGTCGGCATCGAGATCGATGTCGAAGCGCCGGAATCGCTCGGCGGCGGCAAGTGAAGTGACGTCGAGGATTTTGGTTACCGACACGCCGTTGGCCAAAGCCGTGTTGAGGGCCTCAAAAGCGTCTGGTGCCTCGCCGTCGAGCACCGATCGCACGAACGAGTCATTCTCGAACTCGGCTCCATTCTGCTGTGCATGGAACTTGGCTAGATCCGGGTCCGCCTGGTCCCATGCTTTTAGGAACTTCCTCATATAGGGGAGCCGGTCATACCTCGTGGACAGAACCGTGTTGGGAACGAGCGGACCCAGAACCGTGTCGGCATGCTCCCATCCGATTGTGTCGAGCATCTCGAACGACTTCTGTGTGTAGATCATCGGATGGCCATATCCGAGAAAGTGGTCGGTGATAGCCGAAAGAAGAGCATGTCGAATCCGCTCAGGTGCCACGTCGATGGCTATCAGTCCTCGTATGAGAGCCTCGGCCTCATCTTTCTGCTCGTCGTCAACCAGCACCGGGTAGGCGGCAAGAGCATCTTCAAGACTCCCGTAAACCTCGACCGGGTCGATGGCTTCCGGCCGCGGCCGGAAGGGACGACGCACCTCTGTCTGTGAGATCACCGACATCCCCTGCACGATCGGGAGAGCCTGGAGCTCACCTTCGAAAAGGGAGGAAAGGTTGAGACAGTCGGTGAGGGTGGCAAGCGAGTGGTTCCACCCGTATTCCATTCGGGGAGCGCCGAAGTTGACTCCTTCCTTGACCACT
>QIDW01000161.1 GCA_003230435.1 Acidimicrobiia bacterium
TAGCGCTGGAGCGTGTCCTGCCAACTGGTGAGGTCGTTCGCATGTACGGCACCGTTGGTCAGGTGGTGGCCCGACACGAGGGTGCGCGTTTTGACTCCGACGTGTTTCTCATCGAGGACGGCATTCTTCCCGCGGAGGTCTCCGAGGCGGCTCACGTCACGGCAACAAGGTTCGAGCCGGAGGTTTTCGTGCCACCGAGGCCCGGTCAACCGGTCCGTATTGCCGAAGGCGACGAGCGCGAGCGGGCCCTCTTCTTCGACCAGATGGATCGCAGGTTCCCGGTCGGTACGGCTCGAAACGGCGACCCTCTCTGGGTCAACTTCGAGTTCCTCAACGGCGCACGTGGCGCCCACGTCAATATTTCCGGGATTTCGGGTGTGGCGACCAAGACGAGTTATGCGACCTTCTTGCTGCACTCGCTGTTCACGTCAGGGGTATTGGGCAAGGCTGCCGTCAACACCAAGGCACTGATCTTCAACGTCAAGGGAGAGGACCTGCTCCATCTCGACCGGGTCAACTCCCGTCTCGACGATGAGGCACGGGTTCGCTATGCCAATCTCGAACTTCCGTCGACACCATTCGAGTCGGTCGCCAGCTTCGCCCCACCCCGCCTCGACGACCCAAAGGCCACCGCTGATGTCGCGTCACGCTCCGATGTCACTTCGTTCTTCTGGAGTATCGACGAGTTCTGTTCCCAGGATCTCCTGCCATTCCTGTTTGCGGATGCCGAGGACGATCGTGCCCAGTACACCACTGTGGTCTACAACGTCATGGCCCAGCTCCGAAAGATCGAGTCGAACGGCAGCGGGACGGTGGTTATCGACGGCGTTGCTGTGCGGACCTTCAGGGAGTTGGCCGATCTCATCACCGATCGGGTCCAGTCCGAAGAGCACCGCTACAAGTGGGCGGGGCCGGCAATGGGTACCGGAACGATCAACGCCTTTGTTCGGAGATTGCAGGGCTCGGTGCGTCATTTGGGCAGGCTGATCCGATCCGACGTCCCAGATCCCCAACGTCATCGCATCGATCGCGATCGGAGTCAGGTCACCGTGGTGGACCTTCACAACCTCAACGATCGGGCGAAGAGGTTTGTTGTCGGCGTCACTCTCAGGAGGGCCTTTGAGGAGAAAGAGAAAGCCGGTCAAAGCGAAGAGCTTCTCGTGGTCGTGCTCGATGAGTTGAACAAGTACGCACCGCGGGAGGGAACCAGCCCAATCAAAGAGGTGCTTCTCGACATTGCGGAGAGAGGCCGGTCTCTGGGCGTGATCCTGATCGGAGCCCAACAAACGGCTTCGGAGGTAGAACGACGGATCATCGCCAACTCCTCGATACGCGTCGTGGGTCGTCTCGACTCGGCCGAGGCAGCGAGAGAGGAGTACGGGTTTCTCCCTGCCGTGCATCGCCAGCGCGCCACGATCGTCAAGCCGGGAACGATGATCCTCACCCAGCCCGAGCTGCCGGTGCCACTGGTTCTCGAGTTCCCGTTTCCCGCCTGGGCCACGCGTGCCTCCGAAGCGGTTCCGGTACTCAGTGATAGCGGGCCGGAAGACCCGTTCGAGGATCTGTAGGTCCCATGGCAGTCAAGATCCTCCACACCTCCGATTGGCATGTGGGCCGGCGTATCCGGGGCCGGGACAGGTCCGAGGAGCACCGGGCGGTTCTTGCCGAGCTGATTGAGATCGCCGCCTCGAACGAAGTCGATCTGACCGTGGTCGCTGGGGACCTCTTCGATGTTTCGTCGCCAACGGCTCTCTCAGAAGAGATCGTCTGGAGGGCGCTGCTTGATCTGGCCAAAGTCTCACCCGTTGTGGTGGTGGCCGGCAATCACGACAGCGCTGCGCGTCTCGACGCGGTTGCGCCCCTCCTCGAGATGGGTCGCGTGACGGTGGTGGGGGCGCCCCGCTCGCCCGAGGATGGGGGCACCGTCGAGCTCGGGGCAATCGGGGTGAAACTCGCGCTTCTGCCCTTTGTCTCGCAGCGCGGAATCGTCAAGGCCGAGGACATCATGAGCTCCGACCCTGACCAGCATGCCGGCGTGTTCGAGGACCGGCTCCGAAGGATTGTCGAGAAGCTCACTCGGGACATGACGGCCGAGACAGTGAATATCTTTGTGAGCCATCTCACTGTTTATGGAGCGTTGGCCGGGGGCGGGGAGCGTCAGGCCCACATCTTTGGCTACGCGATTCCGTCGAGTCTGTTCCCTGGCCATCTTTCCTACGTTGCTCTTGGCCATCTGCACCGTCAGCAGAAGATGCCGCACTCCAGTGCCGTTTGGTACTCAGGCTCCCCTCTGCAACTCGACTTTGGCGAGGTCGCGGACCAGAAGGGCGCCCTCCTCATCGAGGCTTCGCCCGGGCTCCCCGCCAAGGTCACCGCAGTCCCGCTCTCGGCAGGGCGTCGGCTCAAGACGATTCGTGGGACCCTCGACGAAGTCCTGGCTCGTGCCGACGACCTAAGCGAAGCGTACGTCAAGGTCGAGCTTGTCGAGAAGGCCAGGATTGGACTGGCCGACGAAGTTCGCGAAGCGATCCCCGACGTCGTTGAGGTGGTCCTCGAGTCGACAGATCCGGTGAGACGGGACTCAGAGCCGCGTCAGAAACTCAAGCCGACCGAGGCGTTTCACCGCTATCTCACCGAGAAA
>QIDW01000006.1 GCA_003230435.1 Acidimicrobiia bacterium
GTCAGGAACCGGTGGCGGTGGGAGTGCGACCCCACCTCAAGGCCGGGGACGCGATCACCGCGACTCACCGGCCCCACCACATCGCCATCGCGCAGGGTGTGGATCTCAAGAAGATGGCTGCGGAGATCTTCGGCCGGGACACCGGGCTGGGACATGGCAAGGGAGGCCACATGCACCTCTTCTCAGTTGAGCCTAATTTCGGGTGCTCCGGGATCATTGGTGAGGGCATGCCGGTCGCATGCGGTGCAGCCCTTGCGTTCAAGCGGCGCGACACCGACAACATCGCTTTGTCCTTCTTCGGAGAGGGAGCCGCGAATCAGGGAGCATTCCACGAGTCGTTGAACCTGGCGGCCCTCTGGGAGTTGCCCGTTGTTTTCATATGTGAGGACAACGCCTATGCCATCTCGGTTCCCAAGTCGGTCTCGACGGCTATCGCCGACAACAGCGATCGGGCATCCGCCTACGGGATCCCCGGTGTGCTGGTCTCCGACAACGACCCGATCGCCGTCTATGAGGTGGCGGGTGAGGCCATCAACAGGGCCCGGACAGGTGGCGGCCCAAGTTTGATCGAAGTGAAGACAGATCGGCTCTGGGGCCACTTCGAAGGCGATGCAGATCTCTACCGGTCCGATGAGTTCAAGGTGGCCATGAACGAACGCGATCCCGTGGTCATATACGCCAAGCGTCTCAGCGACGAGGGGATCCTCAACGAATCGGACCTGGCCGCGATCCAGCAGGCCATGTACGACGACGTAGAGGAGGCGCTCCAATTCGCCATGGACAGCCCCTATCCGGAGCCTGAGGGCGCGCTGGAGCACGTGTTCACAGAGAGGACAGTGCAATTATGACGGTCACAGCCGAGCGCAAGCTCACAACTCAGAAGGCGATTGCCGAGGCTATCGCTGGCGAAATGAAGGCTGACGATTCCATCCTGGTGATGGGAGAGGACATCGGTGTCTACGGAGGCATCTTCGGTGCCACCGAAGGGCTCCTCGACGAGTTCGGCCCGGAGCGGATCATGGACACCCCGATCTCGGAGACCGGGTTCATCGGAGCAGCCGTGGGTGCAGCCATCAACGGTTTGCGTCCGATCGTTGAGCTCATGTTCGTCGACTTCTTCGGCGTCTGCATGGACCAGATCTACAACAACATGGCCAAGATCCACTACTTCAGTGGAGGGAGCGTCAAGGTGCCGATGGTGCTCATGATGGCCGCGGGCGGGGGCTACTCCGATGCCGGGCAGCACTCCCAAACCCTCTGGGGAACCTTTGCCCACCTTCCTGGGATGAAGGTGGTGGTCCCCTCCAATCCCTACGACGCCAAGGGTCTGATGACTGCGGCGATTCGCGACGACAACCCCGTGGTCTACATGTTCCACAAGGGTGTTCTGGGGCTGGGCTGGATGACCAACAACCCGAGAGCGACCGGGGTAGTCCCCCAAGAGCCGTACGAGGTGCCGATCGGCAAGGCCAAGGTGGTTCGGGAGGGCACCGACCTCACCATCGCCACAATCGGGTTGTCGGTGCACCGGGCGCTCGACGCCGCCGAAGCCCTCGAAGACAAGAAGGTGTCGGCCGAGGTGCTAGACCTGCGGTCGTTGGTTCCTCTCGACCGGGAGGGAATCGTTGCGAGTGTGGAGAAGACCCACCGGCTGCTGGTGGTTGACGAGGACTACCACAGCTTCGGGATGTCGGGCGAGGTGATCACCTCCGCCATCGAAGGAGCCTTCGACTATCTGGATGCTCCCCCGGTTCGGGTGACTACACCGGATATCCCGATTCCATACAGCCGTCCGCTCGAAGAGTGGGCGCTGCCCTCGGTCGACCGAATTGTGGAGGCGGGTTCCAGCCTGCTCGTTTCCGGCTGAGCGCTGATGGCCCTCGAGGTCCTGATGCCGATCATCACCGCCTCGGGTGAGGATGGGGTGGTGACGGCCTGGTTCGTCGACGAGGGCGCGGCCTGCTCCGACGGACAGTTGATCGCCGAGGTGCAGGCCGAGAAGGTCTCCGCCGAGGTGGAGGCACCGGGCGCAGGGCGTGTCATGAACCGGGTCGCCGTGAACGACCCGGTTCCGCAAGGCAGCCCCATCTGCCAGATCGTCGAGGCGGTTGAAGAGCCGATGGCTGTTGCCGCAGCAGCGCCCTCGGCGGCGGAGGCCGAGGCCTCCCGACCGACGGTCGCTGCTTCCCCTGCCGCCAAGCGGGTCGCGAAGGAGCTGGGAGTCGATCTCTCCGCCGTTGCCGGGAGTGGACCGGGTGGCCGGATCACTGAAGCAGACGTGGGGACCGCCGCCGAGCTCGCCTCGCAGCCGACAGGCAGGACCGAGCTTGCAGGGCTTCGCGCCGTAATCGCACGAAACATGCGACGAGGTCATATCGAGACCGCGCCGGTAACGCTCACCTCCATGGTCGACCTGACGTCCGCAGCTCCGGAGCAGTTCACCGCCTCGCTTATCAAGGCGGTCGCCAGCGCCCTGGTTGATCATCCCGAACTGAACGGTGTTCGCGACGGCGATTATTTCACGCCGGCTCCAAAGGCGAACATCTCAGTGGCGATACAGACCGACAAGGGACTGGTTGCTCCGGTCGTCGTTGATCCGGCGAGCAAGCCGGTCGCCGAGATCAGCAAAGAGATCACGATAGCGAACTGGAAGTGTCTGATTACGAAGGCGGTACCTTCACCGTCACCAATCTGGGTAATTATGGCGTCGACGCTTTCACTCCGATTATCAACCTCCCGCAGGTGGCCATCCTTGGTGCGGGTGCGATCAGGACGGAGCCGGTTTTCGGGGATGATGGCTCCGTGGTCGCCGGTTCCCGGGTGGTTCTGTCACTCACCTTTGACCATGCGTTCGTCGATGGGGCGCCGGCCGCAGCCTTTCTCCGACACGTAGCAGGGCTGCTGGCCCGGCCTACGTTCTAGAAGGTCCCACAAGGAGGGTTGGCACAGCCGACCAAACCGGAGCATCACCATCTCCGAAGGCACCAGCCGGGCAGACTGAGCAGGAGCAGAACTCCTTGGTAAACGATTCCTCCCCACGCGAGAGCCCAGACACCGGCCCGGGGCTCGCCTGACTCACGATGGAATCGAGCCAAACACCAAGGGCCGCCCCTGCGGACGGCCCACACCTGGTGTTTCTGTAGTCGGGACGGCGGGATTCGAACCCACGACCTCAGCGTCCCGAAATCTCCCG
>QIDW01000147.1 GCA_003230435.1 Acidimicrobiia bacterium
CACGTTCGGCGAGCCTTTCGACCGGGACACTGCCGACACGTTCTTCGAAACGGCGGTCAACGCGTAGGCAACGTTGTCTCTAGTTTGGCCGCCGAAGTACACCTCGCGACCGGGAGTTGTCCGGGGTCGCAAACCCGATCCTCAGCCTCTCTGGCCGCTGTCAAAAGTGATAGCTGCCTACGGCTCCAGAAGTGAGCACGAAACCTCAGTCGGCTCAGGGCCGGACCAGCCATCCTGAAGCGGCGCAAGCCGAAGCGGGCTTCTCCTGAGTCGAGGCCGTTCCTATACTCCGGCGACGATTCTGAGCCCCTGTCTTCCCCGGAGGAATTCTCAACATGACGGATACGATCCTGTACATCGCGCTTATCGCGGGTGCCCTCGGCCTCGTGCTAGCGGTCTACTACAGCCGTGTGGTGCTGGCCGCCCCGCGGGGCAACGAACGGATGATCGAGCTCTCCAATGCCATCCGCACGGGCGCCATGGCTTTTTTGAAGCGCGAGTACACATGGATCTCGGTCTTTGTCCTGGTCATGGCGGTCCTGATCGCGGTGCTTCTCGATTGGGGCCGACCCTGGGGCGCCGTTGCATACGTCTTCGGTGCTGTCCTTTCAGCCTTCGCCGGCTTCGTCGGGATGCGCATCGCCACCGCCGCCAACTCCCGCACCACTGAAGCCGCCAGGACGGGTGGCATCGTTGCTGCCCTGCCCATAGCATTTCGCGGGGGGGCCGTCATGGGATTCACCGTTGCCGGTTTGGGTCTGGCAGGTGTGGGTCTGGGGTTTCTGGTCTTTCAGCAAGTGCTCGACGACCCCGATTGGGTAAACATAATCACCGCCATAGGGCTCGGAGGATCTTCGATCGCGCTGTTCGCCCGTGTCGGCGGAGGCATCTTCACCAAGGCTGCTGACGTCGGCGCCGACCTTGTCGGGAAGATAGAGGCCGGCATCCCCGAGGACGATCCTCGCAATCCGGCTGTCATCGCCGACAACGTCGGTGACAACGTGGGTGACGTCGCAGGAATGGGTGCCGACCTCTTCGAGTCCTACGTCGGAGCCATTGTCGCCCCGGTTGCATACACGGCTCTCGTGTTCACCGGTCGTGAGTTCCAGGCTGAGGCGATTGTCTTCCCGCTGGCGGTGGCTGCGCTCGGGATGTTCGCATCGATCATCGGCTCTTTCCTGGTGAAGGCCAAGGACGAGGAGCACCTCGCTGCTGCTCTTCATCGGGGCACAAACTTCGCAATGATCGCCACCGCCCTCGGAGTTGCCGGTCTGGCCGCATGGATCTTCGGTGACAAGGTCGACAACTGGCTGGGCATCTGGTTTGCCGTCGTGGCCGGGCTCGTCGTTGGCTGGTTCGTCGGAAAGATCTCGGAGTGGTTCACTTCAGACCACTACAAGACGGTGAAGGAGATCGCTCGCCAGTCCCAGACCGGGCCTGCCACCGTGATCATTACAGGGATTGCCGAGGGCATGAGATCGGCCGCCTACTCAGTCACCGTTGTCGCCGCTGGTATCGGAGTGGCCTTTTTCGCCGGTGAATGGGCGATGGGCGACGGTGGCGGCATCTATGGCGTGGCCATTGCGGCCATCGGTGTTCTGGCCACTCTCGGCATCACCATTTCTGTCGATGCTTACGGCCCGATAGCCGACAATGCCGGTGGGATCGCCGAGATGGCTCATCTCGATCCCGAGGTGCGCAAGGCGACGGACGCTCTCGACTCGCTGGGCAACACGACGGCAGCCGTGGCAAAGGGCTTTGCCATCGCGTCCGCAGCCGTAACTGCCCTGGCGCTGTTCAGCGCCTTCACGAAGGCGGTCAACCTCGAACAGATAGACATAGCGCGGGCGCCCACGATGATCGGGCTGTTCATTGGGGCGATGTTCCCGTTCTTGTTCGCCGCCCTCACGATGAACGCGGTTGGCCGGGCTGCTTCCAAGATGATCGAAGAGGTGCGTCGTCAGTTCCGTGAGATCCCGGGACTGAGGGAGGGCGATCCGGATGCCAAGGCGGACTACAAAACTTGCATTGATATCGCTACTCAGAGCGCTCTCAGGGAAATGGTCATACCCGGTTCAATGGCCATCGCCTTACCGCTGGTCGTCGGTTTCATCGATGTCGAGGCTCTCGGGGGCCTTCTCGGCGGAGCCCTGATCACCGGCTTCCTTCTCGCCATCTTCATGGCCAACGCCGGTGGGGCCTGGGACAACGCCAAGAAGTTCATCGAGACGGGAGCATTCGGTGGCAAGGGGAGTGATGCTCACACCGCGGCGGTGATCGGCGACACGGTTGGCGATCCATTCAAGGACACCTCCGGTCCGGCGATGAACATCGTCATCAAGGTGATGACCATCGTCTCGCTGATCTTTGCGTCCGCCTTTATCGGGTAGGACACCCGCTTCTTGCGGTGAGGCGCAGAAGCCGTATTCAGGACTGAGGTCTAGGCCAGGGTTTGGTTAGAGGCCAGCCGGTCGCGGTCGGGCCGTGCTCGCGAAGATGTAACAGACGTCCTTGAGCTTCCTCGACTTCGGGAATGGTCCCGTGGGGGAGCCACCAGGCAACGCTTGTGGCTTCTTCGCTGTGCTCGAACCATTCCAGTCTTCTCCGCAAGTATGCGATGTGCCCACTCTTGTGAA
>QIDW01000115.1 GCA_003230435.1 Acidimicrobiia bacterium
CTTCGCCATCGACCCCGAGAGCCTGGTCGGGTTCCGTTGGCAAATACCCATTGAGCAAGCGTAGCCCGTGCAATGTGAGGTAGCGTGGGTGCATGGATGACTCGAGTGCACCGGTAGAGCCTGAGAACGGGGAGGGGGCTCTCCCACAACGCTTCTACCCCCCATCCCCGCCATGGAGCGACAACGCAAAGCTGTTGGTTGTCGGCGTCGCGTTCGTACTCGCCATTCTCGGGGTGTACCTCATCCGAAACGTGCTTGCGATCGCTGCTCTCGCCGGACTCATAGCGTTTCTCGTCGCGCCACTGATTCGCCTCGGAGTGAAGTACCTACATATCCCGCGCGGCATCGCCCTTCTCGTCGCCTATCTCGTTGTCTTCATAGGTACGATCGCGTTCGGTGCCCTCCTGGCACGTTCGATCGTAGAGTCGGTTGTCGAGCTCGATCCGCTCGGGCTTGTGGATGACGTCAGGATCTGGCTCCTGACCTCGGCGGACGCGAACGGGCATATCGTCGTGTTCGGGTTGACCGTTGATATCTCTGCCTTCTTGGACTCACTGGACAGTTCTGTGCGTCCGGGCGACGGCCAAGGAGCCGTGATAGATGCGAATCAGATCCTCAACTATCTCGGTGCCGGTTTCTCAGGCGTGAAGACGGCTGTTGGGATTGTCGCCGCGTTGGTCACCTCGGCGATCATCACCACCCTGGTCGCCATGTATCTGAATGCGGACAGCGGGCGTATACACGAGGCGACCCTGGCACAATTCCCTCCCGGGTATGAGCGGGACGGTGTCATGATGATGGCGCAGCTCAAGAGCGTGTGGCGGGGATATCTCTACGGTCAGCTCATCAACTCGCTCATCACGGGCCTCTTCGTCTTCATCGTCCTCTGGTTCGTAGGTCTCCCCGGCGCGTTTCTGATGGGGATGATCATGCTCGTGCTCAACATGATCCCGACCTTCGGTCCGATCCTCGCTGCGATTCCCGGAGTGCTGGCAGCTCTCCTGTCTGGATCGACACGATGGCCCGAACTGGAGAACTACTGGTTCGCCTTGATCGTCGTGGCGATCTATCTACTCGTTGTCCAACTGCAAGCCAACATCATCGCTCCGAAAGTGATGGGTACGGCCGTGAACCTGCGACCTGCCGTGGTTCTCGTTGGTCTCATGGTCGGATTCCAGGTCGGCGGGCTGCTCGGATCGCTCCTTGCGGTGCCGGTGATCGCCTCGATACGTGATGTGGCCGTCTACCTCTGGCGAAAACTGATCGACACCGATCCATGGCCGGGTGAAGACCCGGTTCCTGTGTCCTCTGATCCATGATCGAAACCATTGAGACGGATATTGTCGTTGTCGGTGCCGGGCTTGGTGGTCTGTCCGCAGCGGGACATCTCTTGAAGGATGGTTACGGCGTCGTGGTGCTTGAGCACCAGACGAAACCCGGCGGTTACGCCCACAACTTCAAGGAACGCGGCTACCGATTCGAAGTGGCTCTTCATGCCTTGGACGGGATGGAGCAAGGTGGCTGGGCATACCCGATGTTCGAGATGCTCGGTGTGTATGACAGGATCGAGATGAACCGCCTCGACCCGTTCTACACCGCAGCGTTCCCCGACTTCGAGGTTGCTGTTCCTACGGACATCCCCGACTTCCTGGCGGAGGTGTCTGCCGTGTTCCCGGACGAACGCGATGGTGTATCCGATCTGTTCGCCGCCTTGAGGCGGCTTGGTCACGACATGGCCCGATACGGTGCAGACCGAAGGCGCGGCGTGAAGGTGCCCATGGAGCAGATGATCGATCGCTACCCGGACATGTCCATCGCATTCGCCACGCCATGGGCTGCGTTCATGGACCAGTACATCGAGACGGACGAAGCCAAGGCGATGCTCTCGACACTGTGGGGCTACCTCGGCCTGCCCCCATCGAGAGTGTCGGCCGGCCAGTTCGGCCTCACGCTCTTGTCCTATCACACGTCGGGTGCCTGGTATCCCACGGGTGGCTCCGGTGCTGTGACCGGGGCCATGGCGGGAACGATCGAGGAGTGGGGTGGGTCCATCCACTATCGCAACACCGTCACCTCCATCGTCCCTGAGGGTCCGGATCGAATCACTGTGACCACGAATAGGGGTCTCGTCGTTCACGCTCGTGCGGCCGTGTCGAACGCGAGCCCGCGTGCGACCATCGGCTACCTGCCGGAGGGCACGATGGACGAAGAATGGGGGCGAGCAGCGTTGGCGGAGGACCCGGCTCTTGCGAGCTTGGTCGTGTACCTCGGGCTGGATAGGGATGTAACAGCCGAAGGGTGGACCCACCACGAGTTCTTCGACATGGTTGGTTATGACCTCGACGCCGAATACGAGGCGATCCTCGCTGGCGATTTCGCGGAGGCGGGCATGATCATCTCCAACTACACGGTCGTTGACCCCGGTTGTGCACCCGACGGTGGTGCTGTAATCGTGCTCACCACGCTTGCGCCGTGGGACTACAAGGACGTCTGGGGCACCGGCGGAGATCTCGTCGGCTATCAGGACAACGAGGCCTACAAGGAGATCAAGGAGGCCGCTGCCGACATTCTCATCGATCGTGCTGCCAGGAGAATCCCGGGGTTGCGGGAATCGATCGTGGTGCG
>QIDW01000477.1 GCA_003230435.1 Acidimicrobiia bacterium
CCCCAGGCGGGGTCGCCGAGACGGTTACGGAGAGACATCATCGTCTTGGCGTGTATCTGGCAGACGCGAGACTCGGTTACTCCGAGCACACCACCGATCTCAGCGAGGGTCATCCCCTCGTAGTAGTAGAGAGTGACAACAAGTCGCTCCCGCTCTGGAAGCCTGTTGACGGCATCGGTCAGGCCTCTTCGCGTCTCCTCTGACTGGAATGCGACCTCTGGCGAGATACCGGCGGGGTCGGCGAGCATCTCCCCCATCGAGGTCTGGGAGTCACCGGAGACAAATTCGTCTAGGGCTGCGATGCCGGACCGACCAATCTCGGCCAGAGCATCACGGAGTTCTTCAACATCCATCTCGACATGGAGGGCAAGCTCTTCCTCGGTCGGAGTCCGCTTCAAACTGTGCTCGAGCTCGACAACTGCCGACTCGATCCGGCGCGCACGGGAGCGAACCGACCTGGGCACCCAGTCGAGAGCCCTCAACTCGTCGAGAATCGCTCCCTTGATGCGGTTGATCGCATAGGTCTCGAATTTGAAGCCACGTTCGGGTTCGAATTTGTCGATCGCGTCGATGAGCCCGAAGAGCCCATAACTGGCCAGGTCGTTCTGATCGACCGAGCGGGGAAGACCCGCACCAACTCTCCCAGCCACATATTTCACCAACGGCGAATAGTGGAGAATCAGTCGTTCGCGGGAATCAGCATCACCGGAAGCCTTGAAGACTTCCCAAAGACCCTCGACCTGAGGCTTCTCAGGCTCTCGGGTGGCTTCGGTCATAGGTTCCTCTCAAATGCTGACGGGTCACGGCAGTGTAGATCTGGGTGGTCGCCAAATCGGTATGTCCCAATAGGTCCTGGACTGTGCGCAAGTCTGCCCCACCTTCGAGCAGATGGGTGGCAAAGCTATGACGCAGTGCGTGAGGGAACGTAGCAAGCCGATTGGAGACGACGCGTCGAATCCCCCGAGAGTCCAGAGCGCCCCCGCGCACACCCACCCACAGCGCGTCTCCAGCACCGCCTGCAACGAGGTTTGGCCGACTCTCCCTCAAGTAGAGATCGATGGATTCCTGGGCGGGCCGGCCCACCGGAACACGGCGTGTTTTGCTGCCCTTCCCGACCACGGTGACTGTGTCGGAGCCGACATCCGCCGTCGACATGGATGCCAATTCGGAGATTCGAAGTCCAGTGGCGTAAAGGGTCTCGATCAAAGCTTTGTCGCGCAAACCCTTCGGGTCGGAGGTGTCAATCGCGTCCAGAGCATGGCCCACGGTCCGTGCCGGGAGGGCATGGGGAAGCGGCCTGTCCAGCTTGGGACGGGCTACGCCGTCGAAGGGATTGACCTCAACGAGGCCACGTTTGGATGCGTCGGCATAGAAGGCCCGAACTGCCGAGGCCTTCCTGGCGATCGATCGGCGGGAGTAACCCCTGGTATCGAGAAACGCCAGATACCGGCGGCAATGACGTCGTTCGACATCAGAGATGCGTTCGAGATTTCCCCGGTCGCAATAGTCGAAGAACTGATGCAAGTCGCGTCGGTAGGCATCGACCGTGTGGGGCGAGAGGCCCCGTTGGTCGACGAGTCGCCTCAAATAGGGCCCAACGGATGGTTCAGCCCATGCCGGCAATTCGGGGACACGCACACGGGAAGGGTATTGCGTCCCAAGCCCTGGCGCCGGTAGCACTCAGATGGGAACGATCACCTCGCCTTCACGACGCACCATTCCTTCGAGCTGGAGCTTTCCCACACGCACCAGAGCCTCACTCATCGTGACTGACCAAAACGCAGGCAGATCGTCGAGTGTTACACCACCCGGTGGTAGGCCTGCCTCGTTCTCCCGGGTCACGTCATGCGGCGGTGGTCCCAGAATCAATGAGAGCTCCTCAATCAAGTCCGCCGCGCCGAGCACCGGGTAGGCACCGTCGCGGATGAGGAGGTTGCACCCTTCAGACGCGGGTCGGTCCACATCCCCCGGGACGACGAAAACCGGACGGCCGATCTCGGCAGCGAGACGAGCTGTGATCAGCGCGCCACCGGTCTTGGCGGCTTCCACGACGACGACGGCGCTCGACATTGCCGCGATGATGCGGTTCCGAGCAGGAAATCGCCAACGATCTGGCGGTGTTCCGGGCGGATACTCCGACAGAACAGCGCCGCCCTCCGCCAGAATCCCGTCGAGAATCGACTGATTCTCTTTGGGGTAACAAACATCGATTCCCGAGCCGAGAACCGCCACCGCATGCCCACCATCACGAAGACAGCCACGATGAGCGGCCGCATCGATGCCCCTCGCGAGGCCACTAACCGTCGTCCAACCGGATTGAGCAATCGCAAGACCGAAGGCCTCCGCCAGGTCGATGCCATATCGGGTGCACCTGCGGGTGCCAACCACAGCGACACCGGGCATCTCGCCGAGTCTCCCATCGACAAAAAGCGAAGGTGGGTCCTCGAGATCCCCAAGCCCGACCGGGTATTCCGGCGACGTTTTTTCAATCAGCCGATGTCCCAAAGTCACCACTCGCCGCGGAGAGCCATAGCCTCGGCCACGTGCTCCTCGTCGACCCTCGTCTTCTGAGCGAGGTCGGCGATTGTTCGAGCCACGCTCGTCACGCGATCAGCCCCGCGAG
>QIDW01000273.1 GCA_003230435.1 Acidimicrobiia bacterium
CAATGAGCTTCTTGACCTGCTTCTGAGACTTGCCACAGAAGCTGCACTTGAGCAGCTCACCGCCCTCGCCGAGTCTTGCCATGTGTAAGAGTCCTCCTTACTCGGAGGCTACCGCAGCTAGCTCGCGACGGGTGAGCAAACCATCGATAACTCCGTACTCCTTCGCCTCGCTGGCAAGCATCCAATAGTCACGCTCTGTGTCGGCCTCGACCTTGGACAGGTCCTGGCCGGTGTGCTCGGCAAGGATCTCGTTTAGTTGCTCTCTCATCTGCACGATGAGACGGGCCTGTATCTCGATATCCGAGGCCTGACCTTGCACGCCACCGCTTGGCTGATGAAGCATGATGCGGGCGTGGGGAAGGGCGTACCGCTTGCCCTTGGCGCCACCGGCGAGGATCACGGCGGCGGCAGAAGCGGCCATGCCCATGCACACTGTGCTCACGTCCGGTCTGATGTACTGCATCGTGTCGTAGACGGCGAACAGCGATGTGATCGAGCCACCAGGCGAGTTGATGTAAAGGAATATGTCTTTGTCCGGGTCGTCCGACTCGAGGTGCAGCAACTGGGCCATGACCAGGTTGGCGATCGTGTCATCGATCGGTAAGCCCAGGAAGATGATTCGGTCTTTTAGGAGCCGGCTGTAGATATCGAAGTAGCGTTCCCCGCGGCTTGTCTGTTCAAAGACTGTGGGAATCACGTAGTTTTCAGCGTTCATTCTTCTTCCTCCGCTAATTCGGCGGCGACGACCTCGGCGACGACGACCTCTGCCTCTACGGCTTCGTCGGCAATGACCTCGGCCTCGACCTCGGGTACTTCCAAACTCAAATCGACCGGGTTTCCATCCTCATCCACCGGCGTGGCGTTAGTGAGAATGGCTTCCAGCGCTCTATTCCGCAGAATATCACTGGCCAGTGCTAATTCCTGACCGCTCTCCCGAAAGGCCTGCAGGAAAGCAACCGGGTCGTCGGACTGAGCGGCCAAACCTTGGAGAGCATTAGACAGATCATCCTCCGTGACATCGACTTCCTCTGCTTCGGCCACGGCCTCCAGAACCAGGCGGTTACCAATGGAGAGCTCCCCTTGACGGCGGAGATCAGTGAGGAAGACCTCCTGAGAGATGCCGGAAGCCTGGAAGTAGTCATCCAGAGTCAGCTCGGCCTCCTCGAGACGGTGGAGCAATTTGTGAAGCTGGCCGTCCATCTCTGAGCGAACAAGGGCGTCGGGCAACGCGATCTCGATCTGATCACGAAGCGTGGAAAGGGCCTTTTCCATATACTCCCTGGAGACGGCAGCCAGTTTGGAGTCTCCAAGTCGGTCCCTCAGTTCTGTCGTGAGCTCATCGACGGTTTCGAACTCGGTGTTCTCATCAACCCACTCATCATCGAGGACGGGAAGAATCCGCTCCTTGACCTCATTGACCTTCACTTTGAAGGTGACCACGTCGCCGGCGCGGTCCCCGAAACCCTCAGGTAGTGGAGCTTCGAAAACGATCTCGCTGTCAGCGTCAACCCCGACGATGCTGTCGTCGATCCCTTCAATGAAGATCTCCGATCCCACTTCGTAAAGGAGGTCAGCGGCCGTGGTCTCCTCGATCGCTTCCCCGTCCTCGCTCGCTTCGACGTCAATGGAGACGAAATCGCCAATCTGCGCGGGGCGCTCAACCTCCTCGACCGTCGCAAACTGTTCGAGCATGCGGGTGATTTGGGCTTCAAGATCTTCGTCTGAAACTTTCGGATTGGTGACTTCGACGTTGCGATCCTTGTATTTGGGAAGCTCGATGGACGGCCACAGCGTGACCGTCACCTCAACCTCCACTCCTCCTGCGACATCGTCGATGGACGTGAGCTCTGGGGTAACAGCGGGACGAATCTCCTCGGCGTCGAGGACCTCAGTGAGAGTGGGCGGGACAAGGTCGTCGATCGCCTCGCGACGGACGCGATCGGCGCCCACGGTCGCCTCCACCACCGGGACGGGAGCCCTTCCGGGGCGGAAGCCGTGGATCTTGACCTCATTGGCCAACTTGCGGGCAGCACCGGTCTTCGCGGCGTTTATCTGATCGTCGGTCAGTTGGAACCTGACGATGCGTTCGAATTGTCCGGACTCGGTGACGGTTGTTGTCATTACTTGGCTTGGTCCTTAGTCGTTATACCTGATACCTAGTACAGACCGCCCGGCGGTGCCGGGCGGTCCCTTTGGGGTGACCGACGGGGTTCGAACCCGCGACATCCTGGACCACAACCAGGTGCTCTACCAGACTGAGCTACGGCCACCATGCGAATGGGTCACCAGGCGCCCCCGGGAGGACTCGAACCCCCAACCTGCGGATTAGAAGTCCGCCGCTCTATCCAGTTGAGCTACAGGGGCCAGGGGCCTGGATCCCGCCCCGAAGGGCAACCCATTCGAGCGGGTGAAGGGGATCGAACCCTCACCGCCAGCTTGGAAGGCTGGAGCTCTACCATTGAGCTACACCCGCGAATCGACAACATTGTAAATGGTTGGTCGGGCTGGTCGGACTCGAACCGACGACCTCGACGTCCCAAACGTCGCGCGCTAGCCAAGCTGCGCCACAGCCCGATAGAGGGAAGGGTACTTCCGCTCCCTTTCTTGTCACAGTCGATGTAACGTGGGGCTATGGAACTCGAGGAAGCGCTCCTTGAGCGGGTAGGGACCTCGCAATCACTGTCGCGATGGGAGAAGTCTGAGCTGGGAAAGGATCTACGCCGTCACGGACTGTCCTATGGCGAGATCATGGAGTTGATTCCCGTCAAGAAATCGACCCTGGCCACGTGGTGCCGTGAAGTGAGGCTGTCGACGGAACAGATCGAGGCAATCAAGAAACGTCGGGCGCAGATTCCAGGGATCCCTCGTGACACCAACTGGCGACGCAGAGAAGAGATCGCGGTTATCCGTAAGATCGCTCGAGAACAAGTCCCTGAGCTCATCAAGAACCCAGAGTGGGTCGCCGGCGTCGTCCTGTATTGGGCCGAGGGATCCAAGACTCGGAATTTCGTCAACATGGCGAACACCGATCCTCGTGCGCTCAGACTCTTCGTCCGTTGGGTTCGCACGTTCATCGACCCCACAGCGAGATTCTCACTCCAACTTCATCTCCATGAAGGGAACGATGATTCCGAGTCTCAAGCATATTGGCGCGAAGAGACTGGACTCTTCGCTGCCAACTTCCACAAGACCTTCATCAAACCAAAGGGGACGGGACATCGGAAGAACCACCTTCCGCATGGCATCTGCACAGTCAAGGTGCGTCGCGCTGCCGATCCTTGGAACATCGCCATGGAGTGGATCGACACTCTGGCTCTCCATTTCGGACTTGATATGCCGGATCAGTAATATTGCTTCGGGGTCGCTGGCGCAACTGGCAGCGCAGGGCACTCTTAATGCCAAGGTTGTGGGTTCAAGTCCCACGCGACCCACTATTTCCCGCCAGAACCCGCTATTTGCGGGATGGCGCCCCACAACGCGGGTGTGGCGGAATTGGCAGACGCGCAGGGTTTAGGTCCCTGTGGGAGAGATCCCGTGCAGGTTCAAGTCCTGTCGCCCGCACTGGAAAACTGATCAAACCAGTCCTAGTCAACACTTCCCCGCCGGTTTCGAGTGCGGCCGTTCTGGCCACACACAAATCGGATCAAATGAGAAGACGTGGAACTAGCTGAGATCGGCGCATCGGGCGAGGGCGGTGAGTGTCATCGGTTTCCTGGCTCGGTTATTTATGGTCACCGTCCAGGTGTCGATCCCTGACGGGGCGGACTCTAAGACGACGAAATGGTCGCCATCGGTACTGGACCAGCCACCGCCGACCACCAAATCACCAGGATCACACGTCACCGACGCCGTCCCCAATTTCTTCTTAGGTATTTCGACGGCAGTAGACGACTGCGTATAGAAGCCCAGGACGCCGGGAGCGCCCTCCGGTCCAACAGCGCCCTCCGGTCCAACAGCGCCCTCCGGTCCAACAGCGCCCTCCGGTCCAACAGCGCCCTCCGGTCCAACA
>QIDW01000463.1 GCA_003230435.1 Acidimicrobiia bacterium
GTGACCCGGGCCGAATCGGTCTTGGGATGGAAGACAACCCGGGATCTTGGCGACATGTGTGCTGATTCCTGGCGCTGGCAGCAGAGCGATCATTAGTGCCCCCGCGGTGACCGACCTGATTCGACGTGCAGAAGACTGGATCGCCGGGGATCCCGATCCGCAGACTCGGTCCGAACTCCAAGCCCTGATCGATGCGTCTGACATAGACGAGCTCGAAGCGCGTTTAGACGGACCACTCTCGTTCGGTACGGCCGGGATACGAGGACAAGTCGGGGCGGGTCCCAACCGCATGAACCGGGCCGTTGTCATTAGAACCACGAGTGGGCTGGCCAGCTACTTGATTGCCGAACACGGCGGTGTTCCTGAGCACCCCGTCGTAGTGGGGTTCGACGCACGACCGACAAGCAAACAGTTTGCTGAAGACACCTCCGGCGTCCTTGCGGCAGCAGGTATCTCGGTTGCCTTCTTTCCTGACTTTGCCCCCACCCCTCTCGTTGCGTTCGCCGCCAAGGATCTCCAGGCGGCAGCCGCAGTCGTTGTCACGGCGTCGCACAATCCGCCCGCCGACAACGGATACAAGGTGTATGCGAATAATGCCGCGCAGATAATCCCCCCTGTTGACGGTGACATCGCCTCCGCGATCGACCTGGCCGGTCCAGCAACAGACGTTGCGCGTGTCGCGTCTGCATTCGCTGGCGGCTCCCCACTGGTCACCCCGGTGCCGAGCGACATCTTCGATCAGTATTGGGAGCAGGTGAATGCCACTCGCCCTTCGCCCATGCACTCCGACATGAAGGTGGTCTACACGCCCATGCACGGGGTCGGCGGTCGTGTGCTCGAGGAGGTGTTCCATCGCGCGGGGCACAGCGGTCTCATCCCGGTGCCCCTCCAAGCAGAGCCAGACGGTGCGTTTCCGACGGTGGCGTTTCCCAATCCGGAAGAGCAGGGAGCGCTCGACCTAGCCACCCAGCTTGCAGAGCAAGTAGAAGCCGATCTGATCATTGCCAACGACCCGGACGCCGATCGGTTGGCGGTGGTTGTGCCACTCGAAGGTGCGTGGCGACCGCTATCGGGAAACGAAATAGGTGTCTTGCTCGGCGACTACATCCTTCGGCACGCCAGCGGAGAGCCGCGGCCGATCGTCATCAACTCGATTGTCTCGAGCCCAATGTTTGGTCACGTCGCCGGAGCCCGAGGCGCCTTACACGAGGTCACGCTCACCGGCTTCAAGTGGATCGCCAACGCCGGAATGGCACTGGAAGCCCTCGGTAGAGGCCGATTCGTGTTTGGCTACGAGGAGGCGCTCGGATACACCGTAGGGTCGACCGTGAGAGACAAGGACGGCATCTCTGCAGCTCTCGTTTTCTGCGATCTGGTGGCAGGTCTCAGGGCCCAGGGTCGGACCGTCCTCGATCAACTGGACACCTTGTGGCAGGAGTTTGGGCTCTGGGTCAGTGCCCAGCATTCAATCGTCAGACCTGGAGGGGAGGGGATGAAAGCCATCCAGTCGGCCGTTGCGGCTCTAGCGGCAGACCCTCCAACAAGTGTGGAGGGTTACGACGTTGACACCGTCACCGATTTCAGCATCGGGGCCGATGAACGTCCTCCCTGGCTCGGCGCCCAAGCCTTGGTAGAACTTTCGCTGGGGGATGTGGGGAGGATTCTGGTTCGTCCCAGCGGCACCGAGCCAAAGTTGAAGATCTATGTCGACCTTCGCGGTGAGGCAGGGACGGAACCCCGCAAGAGCCACACGGAACTCACCGATTCTTCAGCCCGTTTGGCCGAGGTATTCGCTGAAACTCTGCCTATCTAGTGTCCTGATTCTCGCTGGTTGTACAGATATAGCCAGCCGACTCCGTGGATCGCCACTCCGATCAACAACACGACCCCTGCTCCGGTGAACCCGACGAAAAAAGCAGCGAGAGCCGCGAGAGCCGCAGCGGCCACCAGGGCGACCCGGACACCATTGAGTGGACCAAACACGACCACACAATATGTCATAAGGCAATAACGTGCCAATGGTGCGCAGATCGTTTGACTTATCGCCAGAGGTGGGGTTGATGGCGATAGGGCTGATAGCCATCGTCTCCTGTAGTGGGGCCGTGGTTTCATCCGATCCGACGACGCCGACGACTGCTGGGTCCGCCACCGTGACAACAGCGTCTCATGCTTCGACCACATCAACGACTCCCGACTCAACGACCACAACCCTTCCAATTGCTGCCCTGGGGCTGGTCACACCCACGGGGGTGCCGGTCGCCATCCTCCGGTCTCTGCCTGTTGGTTATGTCGTTCTGACACCGCTGATTAGGAAAGGCGAGGCGATTGGCAAGACGACCGTCGTAATCGATCCCGGTCATGGCGGGGCGATCGACACGGGAGCAGTGGCACCGACCGGGATGCCGGAGAAGACGCTCAACCTGAAGGTGGCGGAGGCCGTCGCAGATGCTCTCGAGGATCGGGGCATCGCTACCGTTCTCACCCGGACAGCCGACTATGCATCGCCGTTGAGTGTACGGGCCCAACTGGCAGACGCTCTTGATGCGGAGCTGATGGTGTCGATCCATCACAACGCACCGAGTCCAGGGCCATCCCCGGTACCCGGCATCGAGGTCTTCATCCAGAACGGCTCTTCTTCATCCAGGCGACTTGGAGGGCTGCTCTGGCAGCGGGCGATGGCCGCCCTCGATGTGTTCGACGTCGACTGGGTTGCGGAAGACGACGCCGGGGTGATGACGGTTCTCAACAGTCGAGGCGACGATGCGTATGGGATCATCCGCCATCCCGAGACGCCCACAGCTATGGTCGAGCTCGGCTACATCTCCAACCGTGCTGAGGCCGAGCTCTTTCAGGACCCGACGTACCTCGTTGCTGCGGCTGGGGGAATCGCTCAAGCGATCCAGGATTTCTTGAACTCTGACAACGAAGGTTCCGGCTTTATCGAAGGACGAGTATTCGACCCACAACCTGGCGTAGGGAAAGATGTCTGCACCGACCCGGAGCTAGGCCGTTGATGGGCCGCCCAACCTTGATCGCGGTGTTGTTGATGACCGGTTTGGTCTCAATCGCCTGCGCTCAGGGGAACGAAGAGCAACAATCCAGCACCACTGAGGAGTCACAGGAGGCCGGGATCTATCCCGATGTCATAGCGGTTGAGACGGAGCGAAACGCCGATGGCAGCTACCGATTCGATGTCACAATCAGCTCTCCATACGACTCCCCGGAGCGATACGCGGATGCCTGGCGGGTCGTCGGTCCGGATGGCACCGAATACGGGCTGAGAGTGTTGGTCCATGACCATGCGACCGAGCAGCCCTTCACACGATCGCTGGACAGCGTCGATATCCCAGACGATGTCACCTCGGTCACGGTCGAAGGGCGAGACCTGGTCAACGGGTGGGGTGGCAAGACGATAGAGGTAGAACTACAAACCGATTCGTAGCTACCGTCTCGGCATGGAAACAGCAGCATTCGTTGCCGCCGTTGGCATCACTCTCATAACGATCTTCCAGATATCCCTGGCCCTGGGGGCGCCTGCAGGTGGTGCGGCGTGGGGCGGTAGATATCCGGGAGTGCTCCCGACCCGTCTGCGCGTGGCCAGCGGATTCGTGGGGGTGTTCTTCTATCCGGTCGTTGTCGTCTTCGTGCTGGATGCTGGGGGAGTGGTGGAGACCGGGCTTGCCGATGGAAGTGGTGCCAGGTGGTTCATGTGGATACTCGCCGGATTGTTCACCCTTGGGGCCCTGGCAAACTTTGCTTCCAAGTCAAAAGTGGAACGGCTTTTTTGGGGTCCTGTCGCCCTCATAATCGCCGTTTCCTGTGGGATCATTGCGGCTGGCATGTAGGCAGGCGATTTCCGAGCCCTGACCTGCATCTTGGGTTATTCGGACGTTCCCCGCTCCCAGGAGCTGTACAGCCTGCCATACACCCCTCCGTCGGCCTTGAGCTGAGCATGGGAGCCGTCCTGGACGATCTCGCCTTGGTCGAACACCAGAATCCGATCAGCGGCCTCCGCCGTCGACAAACGATGGGCAATCGTCACTACCGTCCGTCCGGAAGTGAGTTCGCTGAGCGCCCTGTTGATCCGAACCTCAGCCGCCGGATCGACTGCCGATGTCGCCTCATCCAATATCAACAGATCGGGCTCAGCGATCGCAGCCCGAACCAGCGTGACAAGTTGACGCTCGCCCACAGAAAGAGCACCGCCACGTTCTCCAACCGGCGTGTCGAGGCCCGCTGCCAATTCGTTGAGCCAATCTCTGAGGCCAAGCTGGTCGAAAGCAGCGACCAATTCATGCTCCGTGGCATCGGGACGTCCCATCCGAACGTTGTCGGCAATTGAGCCCCGGAAGAGGACTCCCTCTTGCGGCACCATCACCACACGGTCACGGAGCGAAGAAAACCGGAGCGTGCGGACATCTACATTCCCGACCAGCACCCTGCCCTCCGTGGGATCCATCAGCCTTGAGAGAAGTTTGGCAAATGTGGTTTTTCCCGACCCCGTTTCGCCCACAATCGCGACTTTTTGCTCCGGAGGTATCTCGATCGTGGTGTCACGCAGCGCAGCCGACGCGGCTGCGTCGACTGTCGCCTGACCTGACTGCGGGTAGCGGAAGGTCACCCGATCGAAGTACACCCCGACCGGCTCGTGTGGCAAATCCACCCCACTCGGCCCGGGGTCGGCAACGTCGGGTGCGATGTCGAGAATGTCTAGAACTCGTCGCCAACCGGCCACCGCCGTCTGTGCCTCGTTGACGGCCTCGCCCATGATCTGGACAGGCTGGACGAACAA
>QIDW01000222.1 GCA_003230435.1 Acidimicrobiia bacterium
GAGTCGCCGACCAATAACAACCAATAATTCTTGGCGTGATGGCGAGCCACGCATAATGAATCTCTTATGTTGTCAAATGGCCGGCGGGTGGGCAGGACTGGGGCGGGCCACACCTGCGGGGTGGGCAGGCTCTTATTAGGTCACACCGCCGATTGGAAAGGGGGTGGGTGGGGTCGACAGGTCAATTTGAGGACAGCACCGATTGTGCGTCAGCCGGTTTATTGGGTCAGACCCCACCCGGATCTCATGTCGCCTGGGGTAGATGTCTGAAGGTTTGGCGGGCGACGCAACGTTTAAGACAGCGCATGATCTCGGCGGTGTTGAGTCCTTCGGCTCGTCGTCGTGCCACATACGTACGGGTCTCCTCGTGGCTGGCCATCCGGGTGAGCACGATAAGCACCATCACCGCCATCGTCGCTCGAGGCTCGGCTCGCAGCGATTATTAGACAGGGAAGATTGTCGGCCGCCCGGACGAGGCGGATCCCCGGGGCCTAGGTCGGACCGTTGCTGCCATTCATAACACGCTGACTGACCTGGACTGGATGTCACTCTTAGCGGTGTTTACACCGCCGCAGTCTGAGGTCAGGATGTGGGGACGATCGAGGCTTTCACCTTCTCAACGACCTCGTCGGACAACTCGGTCATTCCATGGGCATCGGCCGCGTGGGCGGCCGCGGCTTGAAGCACCTCTTTTTTCGTTTCGGCGTTCACCCTGCCTTCACATCCCGGGACCACGTTGGTGCATTCGAATTCGTATCCCAGCTCTGTCTCCTTTGCTCTCCGGTATGACTCTCAGTGATAGAGAGATGACGGAAGTTGCGGCTCTGGACGACTCCTGAGTCCGGCGTGTATCGCTCAGCCGGATGACTCGACGATTCGCTTGAAGTTGGCCACGGTTTCGTCCATTGCTGCTTGCGTCCTGCTACGCATCATCAGAGGCCAGAGGATTGCGTTGACTGGGGCGAGGTACCAGATCGATTTGAGACCGAACGTGAGCGTCAATCGGGTCCCACCATCGGTTGGTGTCAGCTCGATATCCAGGGGCATCGTCATCTTGCCGTCGTCACCGATGTGCACCTGATGTCGCATCGGCTCGAACTCCGTTACCCGCCATTCGCTTTCACTCAAGAAGGGCGCGATGCCGCCGTACTCCCTGTAGACGTAGCCGACACCAAACTCCCCGTCGGGCACGTCCACCATTCGCTCGGTCACGGTCACGAAGTCGGGGTAGCGGCTCGGATCGCACATAAGCGCCCAGACGGGTTCAGGGTCGAGATCTATCTGTATCGAAGATACAACTTCTGCCATGGCGCCTGGATCCTCCTCGCTCCCTCGCGTGGTCCAACGGATCGGACACTACAGCCCCTCGAGGACCCGCAAATCAGCCGCCCGGTTGACCGCCCACTCGGAACAGATCCCCAACTCCAGCTCGGCCGCCCGGTGTGTAACGGATGCGCCAGTCACAGCTCCCATTAGGCCCTGGCCAACCCGCATGTTGAGTGGCGTGATCGGCGGGTTTCTACGAAGAACCCTCTAGAGCAACGATCTTTGAGCCCGGTGCCAACCGCTGGCGGACCGGCACCCACTCCTGGTACTCAGGACTCCGAACTCCCCTGAGATCCGCTTTGGACCACGCATAGGTGTTTCTCCTATGTCAAGCGGCGTCGGCGAAGGCGGGTTTTTGGGCCTCGTTGAGGAGGGTTCGGTAGACGACGTTGGCGAGTTTTCGTTTGAGAAGTCGGAGGGCTTCTCGTCTGGTTGATCCTGTTTCGAGTCGTCGTTCGATAAAGGTTTGAGCGTCGGGGTGGATACGGAGTTGGGTGATGGCGATGCGGTGGATTGCAGCGTTGGTCTGTCGGTTGCCGCCTCGGTTGAGTCGGAACCGACGTTGACAGGTGCCTGTTCCCGGTCACACCTCTGATGCCAAAGTGACCAACGCCTCGAGACTCATTGCGTGTCCTTCGGAGAGCAGGCGATCGGATTCAGCGTCACCGAGTTTCTCTCTCGCGCCCGCTCGCACAGCCTCAACCGCATGAGATTGCTCGGGCCACCGGTAGGTGCCAATCGTCTCAAACACGGTGTCGGCGCCTCCGATCAGGGTTAGAGCCCTTTCAAGCTGACCCCGATGGAACTGGGCTACTGCAATGACGTCAGCCGCCCCGGCAATACCCTCCTGATATCCGCCACTGACCATATGTGCGAGGACCCGCCCGTTGTGATCCTCTGCCTCGTCGATCCGTCCCACGGCGAGGAGGGCAATTGCCAGATTCCAATGACTCCAGGCGATCAAAACCAAGTAATCCACGGCCGTCGCCCACGTGAGCAACTCCTCACGCAACTCCAGACCTGATTCTGGGTCTCCCATGGCCATGTAGTTCATACTCAGGAACAACTTGGCGATAAAGCGGTTCACTCCGTAGTCGTCCTCTGCGAACTGAACCAGTGCCACCTCCAGCGTTTCGCGGCCTGCGTCCAGGTCTTCGGAGAGTGCGCCTGCGAATATTTGCGACATCGCCTTCCATTCGGCGTCGCCAGTCTCTTCGAAACGCGCGATGGCGCCCATCAGACGAGTTACGGCCTTCTCATAATCCCCGCCAATCGAGTTTCGGCATGTCGAGTTGCGTGTCGGCTTCGGCGACCCACTGCGCAGCAGTCATCGCATGATCTCCATTGAACCAGTACACCCATATGTGACAAAGCACATCAACCATGTCGGAAGCCCTGTCGTGGTCCAGACTCCAGTTCATCGCCGCCACCAAACTGACGCGATCGGCCCCGATCTCCTTCTCGACCGTATCGCCGGTCTGGATCCGTCGTCCCTGCTCAGGAGCCACATCTACGTAGTAGTCCACCAAGCGGCCCATGATCAGGTCGGTGGCGCCTGACTGGCTCAGCAATTCGGCCCCGTAGTCGCGTAGAAGTAACAGTTGACGGTAACGCGTGCCGCCTGGTTGATCTCTGACAACATTCACAAGCGAGTTGTCTACGAGAACGGCCAACTCCTCGAAGAGATCGCCATCGATATCCGGGCCGGCCACATAAGAGAGCTGAGCGAGTGTGGCACCGGCAGGGAAGACCGACAACTGAGAGAACAGTT
>QIDW01000300.1 GCA_003230435.1 Acidimicrobiia bacterium
CGGCCACGTGCTCCTCGTCGACCCTCGTCTTCTGAGCGAGGTCGGCGATTGTTCGAGCCACGCTCGTCACGCGATCAGCCCCGCGAGCGGTAACCACGGCCGAGTCCAGCGCGTCGAGAACCATCTGCCGGGCCCGTGGATGGATCTCGGTTGGACGTTCCCGCCTGAACTCTGCTGCCTGTTCGACCCTTTGCCGTATCACACTCGAGCTTTCCCCTACCGGCGCGGCCGCCTCCGATGCCTCAACACGGCCGACTTTCACGACCAGGTCGATACGGTCGAGAAGGGGTCCAGAGACTCTCTGTCTATACAGCAGGCCGACACTCGCAGGGCTTGCGACGATCACCATAGAAACCACACGGACATGGATTGGAAGCACCCACAAGATGAAACGATGAGGGGAACTGAGCCGTGTGGCCTTTACGCGCCACCGTCACGAATCCATCCTCCAAAGGTTGGCGAAGTGTGTCGAGGTTTCCCCGTGGGAACTCCGCCAACTCATCCAGAAAGAGAACCCCCCGATGTGCCAAGGACGCCTCCCCCGGAACGGGGACGCCCGACCCGCCGCCGACCAGGGCGGCGCGGGACGCCGTGTGATGTGGAGACCGAAACGGGCGGGAGGAGTCGAGACCTCGCCGCAGTCCGGCGGCGGCGTAGATGAGTGCGACCTCTACAGCCTCATGATCCGAAAGCCGCGGGAGTATCCCTGGCAGACGTCGCGCCAGCATGGTCTTGCCTCCACCGGGCGGGCCGTGCAACAACAGGTGATGCCCACCCGCGGCTGCGATCTCGATCGCCCGCCGGGCCAGGGGCTGACCTTTGATGTCGGATAGGTCGGCACCGTCGTCGGGCTGCGACCTTGCTCCGGGACTAACAGCCTCCTGGTCAGCGAGACCGAATCTCAGAAGATCGACCGCCTCGGCCAACGATCCGACTCCATAAACAGTCGAACCAGGCACGGCAGCCGTGTCCGCCGCTGCATCGGTGGCTACCAGACACGGACGTTTGCTTCGCGCCGAAAGCACCCCCGCACCGAGCGTGCTCGACCCGGACCGCACCGAGCCGTCAAGAGCCAACTCCCCTACGACGACGGCTCCACTGGAATTTGGTATCTCGCCACTCGCTGCGAGGACGCCGAGCGCGATCGCCAGGTCGTAGTCGGTGCCGCCCTTAGGCAGATCCGCAGGTGCGAGATTGACCGTGACGGTCCGATTCGGGAACCGCATTCCCGAAGAGGCCACAGCTGCTCTGACTCTGTCCTTGGCCTCGCGCACCGCCGTGTCCGGAAGCCCGCTCAGCTTGAAGGTGTCCTGCTGTCGGCCGACGTGAACCTGCACCTCTACCGCTCTGACGTCTCCCCCGACGAGCGCCACTGATGTGGTCGCCGCGTACATGGCAGTCAACGTACGGCTTGGGTGAGACAGGTTCTAGAGGTGTGTCGCTAGAAGCGTGTCAGGCCGTTGCACCTTTGCGAAAATCGACAACCAGCTCCAAACCAAGGGAGTCGGCTACGCGGTACAGGGTATCCAGAGTGGGGGTAACGCCTCCGGCCTCAAGGCGCGCTACGGAGGGCTGCGACGTCCCCATCCGCCTGGCCAACTCTTGTTGGGTCAGACCGAGCCTTTCGCGCTCAGCCCGTACGCGTGCTCCCAGATCGAAGGCATTCTCCGCCTCCTGATAGCCACGCCGCCGTGATCCTGTTCGGGCACGATCAGAGCGGATTTCTTCCCAAGTCGCTCTGTCACTCATCAGCACTCTCCACCATGTGTGACTCGGCGATGCATCGTTCCATAGCCCGCTGGGCACGATCGATTTCGGCCCGTTCCCGCTGCCGCTTCTTGCGAAACACGGTCAACAAAACGATTCGCCGCCCACTCCCGATGTAGTAGCTGATGCGGATCGCTTCGCCGGTTGAGCCCAAGTGGAAACGCAGCTCCCGAAGCTTCCCCCGAAGCTGCCGGGTGTAGGGCTCCCCTAGTGTCGCTCCTCGAGCGGCGAGTAGATCGATGTAGAACTCCACTCGCCCGAAGTGATTGTCGGACAGACTCTCGAGCCACTCAGCGACCTCCTTCTCGAGTTCAACCTGGCCCCAAGGTTCATCTGACACTATATACCATCAGTGGTATAGGGATGGTCCTGCTGCCGGCCGACGTGAACCTGCACCTCTACCGGTCTGACGTCTCCCCCGACGAGCGCCACCGATGTGGTCGCTGCGTACATACCGATGAACGTACGGAACGGCTGGGACGAGATCTAGGGACTTGCACCCAAGACCGATGTCGAACCAACCGCAAGGTTCAAGGAGAGTTGTTGAGAATGTCGCTGATCACTTGGAGTGTTGTCTGGCCGGCATCAGTGTCGGGATAGATCACGTCGTTGTGGTTCGCGTCGGGGACGACGACCACTTCAACATCGGTCCCAGAGGTTTCCAGGGCTTCGGCGAATGCAGCGGTGATGTCCGCATCCGTCACCGAATATTGGTCGTTGCTGCCTACCAGCAGAACCATCCGCAGAGGGTTCGCAGAAGGGAGTGCGCTGTAACCGTCGAGTCCGTATGCCTGTAGGGCTGTCAGACCGGGCCTGACGAACTCTTCGGCGGCTATCTCTCGAATGGGGTCAACGGGTTGCGCCCGCGCACGGAACATTGTCAGATCGTCGTCCAAAGGTTGGGCGATCATTCCGTAATTGCCTGCGATACCCAAGAATGCGAACGGGGTTGGGCCTCTTCCACGAGTCTCAACGCAGTCAGGAGCGGGATTCAGTCCAAACGAACTCAACGCGAGCATGCTGCCGGT
>QIDW01000090.1 GCA_003230435.1 Acidimicrobiia bacterium
CTGTAGGTACTCGGTGACCCGCAGGAAATCGGGTGGCGCCTTTGTCGTCGCGGGCAACAGCTGCCACGCGACTTCTTTCGAGACCAACCTCGGGGACAGCAACTCGAAGTCATCGCCCTCGATCTCGAGCGTGGCCGTCCCGGCGGCCAACACGTTCCGGACCCAATCCGAGTCCGAGCCGTACATCACGATGAAGACATAACCACCGTCGACGGGGTGGGCGTCGAGGGGTGTCCGGTAGGTCTGTCCAGATGATCTACCCACATGCGTCAGAACAGGTCTGACGCCCCGCTTGAGTTCCAGCGGGTTGAAAACTCGTTTGTTGACCAAGGCGACCCACATCGGCATGGGCATCAGAGTCCCCCGGTGTCGAGCGCAGGGGACTCGTTGTTGAGCCTCGCGATCTCTCTCTCTTTGCTAAACGGTGACAAGGTTCTGTGCGTGTGGTTAGGGCGAGCCTTCTAGGGCGACGAGCTTCGAGCCCGGTGCGAATCGCTGCCGAATCGGTACCCACTCCTGGTATTCGGAACTCTGATACCAGGCTAGAAGCTGGCTCATTGAGGGGAATTCGATGATGACCATACGTTCTGGCTCCCAGTTACCTTCAAGAATGGTCGTTTCGCCTCCGCGGGCCTTATACACCCCACCGAATGAAGCCGCGGTTCGGACCGCGGCTTCGGGGTAGCCGCTAGCCCGATAGGCCTCCAAGTCTTCGGGCAGAACGTCTGCCATTAGATATGCCGCCACTACGCCGACCCCTTTCACTCTGGTCGTCTCGGAGCATACGTATCTCTGAAAACATCGCCACAAGTGATTGATAGTTGGCGCGGAACGCGAGCCAGTCCAGACGTGGCCGGTAAGCAACAGTCGACGCTGCCTGACGGCATCGTCGTGTCCGTCAGAAGGCCCGGGCTACTGGACGGACTGACCCGTCGTCCGAGCTCTCGCCGTCGCCGTCTCCAAACTCGAGGAGTCCAGCTGCCGCCAGGCCGAGCACCCCAGGGTTGATCGAGTCCGCCATGCCTGAGGGGACCACCATCATCCCGCCGCTCTCCTTGATGGATTCGTAGGTGATATTCATGGCACGCAGTCGCATCGCGTCGGGATCGTCCTGATAGATCTGCGACGCCCTGCTCAACCGTTCAGCAATCTGTGGCTCGCTTTCGGCGAGGATGATCCTCGATTCTTTTTCACGGTCGGCTTGCGCTTTACGGCTCATTGCGTCTTCAAGCGTCTTGGGGATCATCACGTCGCGAATCTCGACCGATTGCACGGTGATGCCCCAGTTGCTTGTCTTCCGGTCGATTATGTCCCGCAGTTCTTTGTCGAGCGCTTCCCGATCGGAGATCATGCGCAGAAGTTCCGTTCGTCCGATCAGGTCGCGCAATGTCGTCTGCGCTGCCCAACCAACCGTTGATGGGAAGTCTTTGACTTCGAGGACTGCTCTCTTGGCGTCGGTAACCTGCCAGAACAGCACCGCGTCGACGTTGACCGGGACCGTGTCCAAGGTCAGTGCGTCCTGAGCCTTGACCGGCGTGGAGCGGATTCGCATGTCCACGATCTGGGTAACGCCGTCAATCCCAGGGATGACCCATACGACGCCCCGGTCCAGGACCCGTCGGAACTTGCCCAGCCGTAGCAGCACGCCACGCTCCCATTCCTTGATAACTCGGGGCGACACCACTGCCACCAAGACAGCGACGAGCACCAGGCTCCAAAGAGCCGATCCCGTTGCGAACCCAATCAAAACACCGGCGGCCACAATGAAAATCAGGACCGCCCACGCGATGATGTTGTTGCCACCTTTCACAATCCACCTCCTTCGCTCACGCGACCAACGGCTAAGAACCTGACCCCCTCCTGGAATTTCGAGAGGACCAGGCGTGAATAGGTTCCACGGTGTCCCCTTTCGGTTCTATGCAACCTCGTACGCTCGCGAGGCGCTAGAGGCGAAAGTCCCGAACTCCGTTGGTTCGATTGGGCTGGAGCTCACCGATCCAGAACGACCAGAGGAACATCCAGATGCCGAACGTGGCATTCCGATGGCCGGATAGGCTTCGGTGATGGACATCGGTCGTGTAGGGCTCTGGACGTTTCTTCTGGATCAGCATCCGACGCCACGGGTGCGCGAACTGGCGCAGGAGATCGAGGAGATGGGCTGGCCGACGTTGTGGCGACCCGAGTCGAGTGGTCGTGATGTCTTGGTCTCTTCGAGCGTCCTGTTGGATGCCACATCTCGGCTGATCGTGGCGTCTGGCATCGCGCAGATCTATGCACGGCATCCAGTGACGACCGCAGCGGCTCAGAAGACGCTGTTCGAGGCTCACGAAGGCCGATTCCTGCTCGGTTTGGGGGTGGCTCATGCCTCCTCCGTGGAAGGAATCCGCAAACTCGAATACCGGACTCCTTATTCAGACATGGTGGCCTACCTGGAGGCCATGACAGAAGCTCCCTATACCGCAGTTGAGCCTGTGACTAAACCGCCTACGGTGCTTGCTGCCCTTGGGCCCCGGATGTTGAAACTGAGCGCCGAGGCCGCAGACGGTGCCCACCCATACTTCACCCCTCCTGAACACACGGCGATG
>QIDW01000480.1 GCA_003230435.1 Acidimicrobiia bacterium
GTGGGTCTCGACGCCAACCCCGGTGCCCGCCTGTATGCGCTGCCCTGCATCGCCGGGCACGTGGGAGCCGATGCTGCGGGAGCGATCCTGTCGGAGGGTCCGCAGCGGGGTGACGCGGTGCAGTTGTTGGTAGATGTCGGCACCAACGCCGAGATCGTGCTCGGCAGCAAGGACGAGCTGCTGGCAGCCTCCAGCCCCACCGGTCCGGCGTTCGAGGGCGCCCAGATCTCCGGTGGCCAGCGCGCGGCACCGGGGGCGATCGAGCGCGTTCGCATCGACCGGGACACCCTGGAGCCCCGGTTCAAGGTGATCGGATGTGACCTGTGGTCCGACGAGTCTGGCTTCGCCGACGAGGCTCCGGAGGTCACCGGCATCTGCGGGTCGGGGATCATCGAGGCCATCGCCGAGCTGTTCCTGGCCGGGGTGATCGCTGCCGACGGCACTATCCGGGCGGGCGATCCTCCCCGCCTGGTGGCCGAGGGTCGTACCACATCGTACGTTCTCCACGACCGGCCGATCCGCATCACCCAGAACGACGTGCGTGCAATCCAGCTTGCCAAGGCCGCCCTCTACGCCGGGTGCCGTCTTCTCATGGATGAGCTGGGTGTCGACCACGTAGACGAGATCCGCCTTGCGGGCGCCTTCGGCAGCCACATCGACCCGAGGTACGCCATGATCCTGGGCATGGTTCCCGACTGCGACCTGGACCGGGTGTCGGCCGCCGGCAACGCGGCAGGGACCGGGGCGATGATGGCCCTGCTCAGCAGTGCTGCCCGCCGGGAAGTCGAGCAAGTTGCTCGCGAGGTTCACAAGATCGAGACGGCTGTCGAGCCGCGCTTTCAGGAGCATTTCGTGCAAGCGATGGGCATCCCGCACAGCGTCGATCGGTTCGTCCGGCTTGCCGCAGTGGTTGACCTGCCGGTGCCGACGGCGGGGCGGCGCCGCGGGCGCCGCAACGCGGAGGAGCGATGAGCGAAGGCCGACTCCCAGATTCTGAAGTTTGAGAGCTGCGACCCGATGACCACATCCCTTCAAGAGCTCGCCCGACTGCTGGCAGCCAGCAAGTTCGAGATTATCCCGCTCAAGAATGCCGCTTCTCGAGCCCGACACCTGCCGCACGCCTCCACGGTGTCGGTGATTGCCTCTCCGGCCAAGGACATCGATGCCACGCTCACCATGGCTGAAGAGCTCCAGGAGCTCGGGCTCAACGTCATCCCACACCTAGCGGCTCGGATGATCCAGGATCAGGTCCAGCTCCAGAAGCTGCTGGCTCGGATGGGCGAGGCCGGGATTGATCAAGCGTTGGTCATCGGTGGCGACACGACAGATCCGGGTGATTTCAAGGACGCGCCACAGCTGTTGGCCGCGATGGCTGAGATCAGCCACGGGATCAGCCAGATCGGGATCGCCGGCTATCCCGAGGGTCATCCGCTGATCAGCGATCAGGCGCTGCGAACGGCGATGGCCGTCAAGGCACCCCACGCCTCGTACATCACCACGCAGATGTGCTTCGATGTGTCCTCGATCGTCACGTGGATCCGAGAGATCCGCGCCGCCGGCATCCAGCTTCCCGTATACGTCGGGATACCGGGCTTGGTCGACCCGGTTCGTCTGGCCTCGATCGGCGTCCGCATCGGGGTAGGTGCCTCGGTCAGGTACGTCCTGAAGAATCGCTCGTTCCTCTGGAAGCTGCTCCGTCCCGGCCCCTACGAGCCGAGCAAGCTCGCCCACGGAATCGCAGAGGCGTGTGCAGCGGAGAATCTGGGCATTCGCGGCTTCCACATCTTCACCTTCAATGAGATCGAGCCCACTGTCCGGTGGTGGCGGGACGAGCTGGATCGCGTGGGAGAGTGACTCTCATTCAGTAGTCAGTGGGCACGCCGCCCTCCTGCTTGCGCCGATCACGGAACTCCTCCAACTGGGCTCGCGCCGAGGGGTCCATTTTCGGAGGCTCGTAGGAATCCATCAGCTCTGCTACCAGCTCGACCATTCGTCCCTTGGCTTCGGGGCTTCCGGCTTCCACCCATGTCTCGTAGTTGCGCCAGTCGGAGATCATCGGCCGGTAGAACGCATTGCGAAACCGTTCGAGAGTGTGTGGCGTGCCGAAGAAGTGGCCACCCGGTCCAACGTCGCGCACTTCCTCGAATGCCAGGGCCTCGCTGCTGAAATCTAGTGGCGCCAGGAACGTGGACACCATCCCGAGCAGGTCGGCGTCCAGCACCATCTTCTCGTAGGAGGCACGCAATCCTCCCTCCATCCAGCCCACGGCATGGATGATCATGTGGGCGCCGCCCATGATTGCGCCCCACAATGAGAAGACCGACTCGTAGGCCGCCTGGGCATCGAGTGCGTTGGCAGCGTTGACCCCCGAGGATCGATAGGGGAGGTTGTACCTTCTTGCGAGTTGCCCGGTGATCATGGCCGACTGCATGAACTCCGGGGTGCCAAATGCCGGAGCACCGCTCTGCATGTCGACGTTCGAAGTGAATCCGCCATAGACGACCGGGGAGCCCGGTCTGACCACCTGAGTCATCACGATCCCGGCCAACGCCTCTGCGTTGTGCTGGGC
>QIDW01000212.1 GCA_003230435.1 Acidimicrobiia bacterium
TTTCTACTGGAATCTTTCTAGGCGCCTAAAAGCTCATATACGACGCGCCATGCATTAGGAACGGTTTTAGGAAGTGAAGTAGGCGGGGGTGCTGCCTGTTTTCCACTTGATGGAACAGCCCATTGAGGGGAGCTGTTGGTCGGAGACGGTTTCACCAGCGAGAACCGCTTCCATGGCTGCCCGTAGTTCCTTGCCGGTGACGGGGATCCCGCTGTCGGGGCGGGAGTCGTCGAGACGACCCCGGTAGGCAAGTTTGTTCTCGGCACCAAATAAGAAGAAGTCGGGTGTGCACATGGCGGTGTATGCCGCCGCCACAGACTGGGTTTCGTCGTACAGATAGCGGAAGGAGTAGCCGAAGGTTTGTGCTTCGGTCTTCATTGCCTCCGGGGAATCGGCCGGATAGACGTCGATGTCGTTTGACGAGATCGCCACAATCCCGAGATCGGAACTCGCGTAGTCATTTCCCAGCCGGGCGAGTTCTTCGCGAACGTGCTTGACGTAGGGGCAGTGGTTGCAGATGAACATCACCAGCAGCCCCGACTTGTCGGAATAGTCGGCCAGCGAGACCATGTCGCCGGAGACGGTGTCAGGGAGCGAGAAGTCTGGCGCCTCGGTACCGAGGGCCAACATTGTTGAGGTAACAGCCATGGCGCGAGTCTACGACTCCTCGAATGCTCGGTAACGTGGTGGGCGTGACTGACACAACATCCGCCCCCTTCGGCCATTTGGCCACGGCGATGATCACCCCGTTCACCTCATCGGGAGAGGTGGACCATGAGACCGCCTGGTCTCTAGCCAGATATCTTTCGGACAATGGATCAGACGCCCTCGTAGTCACCGGCACGACGGGGGAATCGCCAACGCTTTCTGACGACGAGAAGATCGCTCTATACCGAACCGTCGTCGAAGCCGTGAAGGAGAAAGATGCTCGGGTTATCGCCGGCACCGGGACCTATGACACCCGTCACTCGGTGGAGATGACCGGGCGCGCCGCGGAGATGGGAGTAGACGGCATCCTCGCGGTGACTCCCTACTACAACAAGCCATCCCAAGCCGGTCTGGTGGCGCACTTCACGGCGATCGCCGACGTAGGCGTGCCCGTGCTGCTCTACAACATCCCGGGACGGACCGGGTCCCTCATCGAAGTGGAAACACTGGCAACTCTGTCCAACCACCCAGAGATTGTCGCGGTGAAAGATGCTGTCCTCGATCTCGAGTTCACGTCGTCGACCATCAAACGCGTCCCAAGTCTGCCGGTCTACTCCGGCCAGGACACATTCACGCTTCCCATGCTCTCGGTGGGTGCGGTTGGCGTCGTTTCGGTGGTCGCCCATCTCGCCGGGAGGGTGATCAAAACGATGATCAAGGCGACACAATCCGGTGATTGGCCAGAGGCAAGACGTCTTCACAGCGAGCTGATGCCACTGTGCGAGGCGTGTTTTCTCGAAACCAACCCGACACCTGTGAAAGGAGCTATGAACTCGTTCTGGCAACCCGTCGGTGATGTGAGGCTCCCGCTGGTCGCCGCATCTGCCGACACGCTCGCAGCGATCGAGAAGGCGCTGGGGGCGCTTCAGGGCCTATGAGCGTCTCGGTCACATTCCTGGGAGGTCTCGGGGAGATCGGACGCAACTGTGCAGCAGTCGAGGTCGAAGGCAAGATCGCACTGATCGATGTGGGTCTGATGTTTCCCGAAGAGGACATGTTGGGTGTCGACCTGGTGTTTCCTGATTGGTCGTGGCTGACCAAGCGGAAGAGGGACGTGGAATGCGTGATCATCACCCACGGTCACGAGGATCACATGGGGGCTCTTGCCTACTTCCTCAGAGATATTCAGGTCCCGGTGTACGGAGCCAGGTTGACGATGGAGATGGCGAGTGGGCGAGTCGATGAGTTGGGCGTCGAGTCGGATCTGCGAACCATCTCGCGCAACAAGTGGATAGATCACGGACCATTTCGGTTCATGCTCATTCCGGTGAGCCACTCGGTCCCGGAAGCATCAGCTGTCGCCATGGAGACACCGGAAGGCATCATCATCCACTCGGGAGACTTCAAACTGGACCCAACACCGATCGACGGGCGACCGACCGACCTGCCTGCGTTCGCCGCTTTGGGTCGGCGCGGGGTGAGGCTCCTCCTTTCTGACTCCACCAACGCCGAGAAAGAGGGCTTTGAGCCATCGGAAAGCTCGGTTGGACAACCTATCGCCGATGTGGTGCGTGATGCCCCCGGTCGGGTCATCGCTGCTTGCTTTTCGTCGCACATCCACCGGGTCCAACAGATTGCCAACGCCGGCGTAGCAGCGGGAAGAAAGATCGCCTTCTTTGGCCGCTCGATGCACCGCAACACCACCATTGCGACGGACCTGGGTGTGCTCACTGTCCCGGAGAGGTCGGTCGTCGACATCAAAGAACTGGTCGACCTGCCAGACGACAAACAACTGCTGATAACCACAGGGAGTCAGGGGGAGCCTTTTGCCGCCCTCTCCCTGATGTCGCAGGGCCGACACAAGTTCGTCGAACTCGACGACACCGACACCGTCCTCATCTCGGCCAAGCCGATTCC
>QIDW01000290.1 GCA_003230435.1 Acidimicrobiia bacterium
CGATCATCCCATCCAACTACCGCCGAATCGCCGGAGCCCAACAATTCCATTCTGACGTCGTAACCGAGAGGGTCGTGCCGGGTGACCGACAGAATCCCGCGGGCCCCTGACTCGAGCCTCAGGATCGCGACGCCTGTGTCGATGTCCCCGTAGTCGCGAAATACCGGGAAACCAAGAACGTCACCATCCGCATAGACCTCAACGACTTCTTGGCCGGTGACGAAGCGCAAGGCATCGAAGTCGTGGATCGAGAAATCTCGAAAGAGCCCTCCGGAGTCGCGTATGTAGGACTCGTGGGGAGGAGCGGGATCGTGCCCGGCCATCCGGACGGCATACAGAGTTCCTATTCCACCTGATGCCACCAGGTCTCGCGCCGCCAAGTATCCCTGGTCGAATCGACGTTGGAAACCCACCTGGACAACCGCACCGGATGCATGGACATGATCCACAACCCTCTGTGTTGATTCGAGATCGACCGATATCGGCTTCTCGCAGAAGGTGGGTTTGCCGGCCGATGTCGTTTCGATGATCAGATCGGGATGGGCTGTCGTAGCCGCGGCAATTACCACTGCGTCGACCTTCTCGATCAACTCGCCGTTCCCCCTGGACCATTTCACATCGAGCTCGGCAGCTGCTGTCTGTGCTCTGTTGAGATCGATGTCAGCCACAATGATCTCATCTACTTCAGAGACAGACTTGAGAGTTTCGGCGTGACTTCGGCCGATTCGCCCCACTCCGATGACACCGATCAGCACTTTGCTCTTACCTGACGCGTTGCGGGCTCGCACTTGTTGGAACGTTCCATTGGAACGTTCCAACCTCGTGGCAACGCTACGGTGGAACCATCGATCGTGTCAAGAGATAATCCTGGTTTTCTTTGTTCTCACCGTCTACACCAGTGTGAAGCATGACTGATACAACCCGAAAGCCCACAATCAACGACGTTGCTGAAAGGGCCGGGGTCTCCAAATCCTTGGTGTCACTCGTAATGCGTAACGCGAAAAGTGTTAGTGATCACCGGCGGGCTGCGGTTCTCGCTGCGGCCGAGGAACTCGGGTATCGACCCAATGCCATCGCGCGCAGCCTTGTCAGTCAGAAGACCCATGTGGTGGGCGTCACCGTCTCTGATTTCCGGAATCCCTTCTTCACCGATGTTGTCGAAGGGATCGCCACGGTCGCCAAGGCCAATGGCTATCAGACGCTGATCAACACCGGAGATCGGACACCTCATGGCGAAACCGAAGCGATCGACACTTTCATCCAGCTGAGAACCGACGGGATCATCCTGGTGGGCACCGTGGTCGACGACGAGACAATCGACCGGATTGGAACGGTGAGTCCCCTGGTCTCAGCGAGCTATGCGAGCGGGTCACTCAAGATCGATAGTGTCGTCACCGATGACGTCAAGGGGGCCCGTCTCGCGGTCGAACACCTAGTCGGGCTCGGCCATCGCGACATCGCTCACATCACCGGCGGGAAGGGCGCCGGAGCGAATAGAAGGGTCCGCGGCTTCCGTGCCGCCATGAAGGCCGAGGGCCTTTCCGAGAGGGCGAGGGTGGTTGAGGGAGAATTCACCGAGTCGGGTGGTATATCGGGTGTCGCTGAACTCTTCGGTTCGGGCACCAAGCCCACCGCCGTTTTTGCAGCCAATGATCAGGCCGCCATTGGGGTATTGAGAGGGCTGACGGCTCGTGGCATCGTCGTCCCTAACGACGTTTCCGTCATCGGCTATGACGACACAAATCTAGCGGCGTTCGAGCACATCAATCTGACTAGCGTTCACCAGCAGCGAGTTCTCATGGGCATGACAGCCATGGAGCTGATGCTGGAGCGCGTCGCGGGTAGCAGACAATCGGCACGGTGTGTGACCCTCGAACCGCGTCTCACCGTGCGTGGCAGTAGCGGGCGAGCTCCAAGCTAGGGGACACAGGCCTTGTCCGGCTGGTCCGCCGGTGATGTGGCCGCTAGAACAAGAGCTTTCGAATTCGACCAAGTCTGGCCGGCGATCGGCGCATCTACCGGTGCGATCCAGGCGGCTGTGTTGACGATGCCACTGGGGGCCGCGACAAGTGCGACTGCGCTATCTGGTAGTCGTAGGGAAGGAACCTGTCTTTGGGGCGGACCTGGTCGATTATCGTTGGCACCTCGCACTGTCACGCTCCGGTGCGGTTCTCGCGTTGCTGGAGGTGCTCGAAATCCACTCCGCTCAAGTGACGTAGGTGGTAGAAGATGTAGTGCTCTCTTCGCCTCCCCCCATCAGTGAGAACGTCGACTCCGGTGTGGATCTGGGCTGTCACCGCTGCCTGCGTCGCTAGCGCGAACCGGGTCTCGAGATTCCGGTTGTCAAACTAGAAAGCGTCGAACGTGACCGAGTAGGGCATCTGGAACCAATCGCGAACCGGCACGTAGTCCGGCTTGGGGAAAGACCCGATAGTTATCGTGAGAACGTCGGTCACGGTTCGAGCGAACATAACCGGGTGGCAGCTAACTAACGGCTTCCCTTAGTGTCGACGGCGTACGAAAAATGGCGACCGTCCTTCCCGGAACCGTGACCGTAACGATGC
>QIDW01000377.1 GCA_003230435.1 Acidimicrobiia bacterium
CCGGGTGGCAGCTAACTAACGGCTTCCCTTAGTGTCGACGGCGTACGAAAAATGGCGACCGTCCTTCCCGGAACCGTGACCGTAACGATGCCATTGCGGGAAGTTGAAGTCGGAAGTGACAGAGCGCGGCAGGAGCAGCACTGCTTCGAGAAATGCCTCGAGGTCCGGCACGCCGTAGAAATTGACTTCGTAGCCCCAGCCCACCAACACGTCGAAGGACTCGCGTGCCAGGTCGTGGTCCCAGTTGAGCGAGAACCGGCTTATTCCCCAGGAGGTCAACATCTCCAGCGTCTTATGCGCCTCCGCAGGCGCGCCAAGGATCAGTGGAGATAGCCAGCTTACGGGGCACTGCAGGATGGCATCGGGGTGCTCGGCCCGGATGCGCCGGAAGCCCTCCTCGAGGGTTGTCTCGATTTCTCCGTTGAACCAGAGTTGGTCCTCGGCGAATCCTTGATCGGCGACGATCTGCAACACCCGGTCCAGCACGTCGCGACCCCCTTTGAGGTCGAGTTTGATTCTCCTATCGTGCTTGGCCACCTCGCTCACCATCCCGCGGAGAGTCAGCCATTCTTCGTCGGGGAGAGGCGGCGTGATCTCGAACGAATCGTGGCGGCAGATGAACTTGCCGGCGGAGTCCTGACGCACGTCGACTTCGGCCCAGGACACGTCGGAGGCGATGAACTGGCGCAAATTGTCCTCGTCGTTGACCCCGTGCCACACGAGTTGCACACTTGGCGGCAGCGCCTCCTCACCGGCTACCAGCTCCGTGAGGTGATATTCCTTGCCACGAGCCGTGCCCCGGGGGATGGAGCCACGTTGTGACTCGAAGATCGTGTTGGCATGCAAGAGGAGCATTCCAGTCTCCTTGGCCATGGGTGCGATCGCCTTGAGCGCGGAAGGCTCGTTGTCGATGACGGCGAACACGTGATATCCCTCGTCCTGAAAATGTCGGAGTCCGTTCAACTTGCTCGCCTCGACGTCCTGGTTCCACTCGCCGGGATTCATGAAGAGGAGCTCATCGCTGAAGTGGACTCGAAAGGGATCACCCAGCTGGTTCAGGGATCGCAATGTCACGTCTCTCAGCTTCTCCGGCCTTCCCGAGATGAGGCCCACCGAGGTGTTGGGCTGAAGTTGGAACCATCGCATCATCTGGAAGACCCCCGGAAAGGGCCTGTGCGCGCGGAGGATCGTGTCTTCCTGCCAGCGGTGTTCGAGATACCAATCCAGCACCGCGGAGCGCTCCGAGGCCGGGACCGCGACCCGTTCGAGAAGCCGCTCGACCTGATTCTCGTGCACCGTCACATCCGCGGGCCCCAACCGCGTGAAGTATGCCGTTCCCCGGGCCTCGTCGTAGGACTGGAGCACTGACAGCACGAAGTACCGCATGTCGATGATGGTGCCGTCGATGTCGGACACCAACATGAGCGGCTCACCGGGGTATTGGGTGCCAACCCGGAGGTAACAGTCGGCGAGCTCCTTCATCCAGCTCATGCTTCGCTCCCCCCGGTCCCCGGCGAGGTCCGGTTCCCCGCCAGCGCAAGCATGCGTTCCGGCCAATTGGTGGTCACCGCAGTAACGCCAATATCGATCAACTCGCCGAGTCGTTCCTCGTCGTCGACGACGAATACCCACACACCCAAGTCCGCTTCTCGGGCACAGGCCACCAACGCAGCGTCTACCAGGTTCTGGTGCAGGTTGATGCCTGCGGCTCCCAACGCGCTCGCTTTGCCGATGGTGCGGCGCGCAACTGCGCGGGCCTCGGCGGGGTCGGTCCTCGGAGGAAGGTCATCGAGATTGAGGAGCGTGGTGATCTCGTTCTTTCCAGCCGCCATGATCTCAAAACACTCCACCTGGCATCCGCTGATCACGATGTCAGCGCTCAGCCCAGCGTCGCGTACCAGCGCTACACCCGGAGCAACCGCATCAGAGGTCTGGAAATCGAGATTCAACGGCGCTCGTCCCCTGGTCAGGTCGAGCACATCCTCGAGCGACGGGACCCGCTCGCCTGCGAACTCGGGCCCCTTCCATGCCCCGGCGTCAAGCCGCTGTATCTCTTCCCAGGTGTGATCCGCCAAGAGCCCGCTGCCCGTCGTTGTGTGCTCGAGCCGTTCAAAGTGTAAGAGGACCGGCACGCCGTCTTTCGTCAATCGGACATCTACTTCCACCATGTCGACTCCGATGTCGATCGCTCTCTCGATGGCCAGCCACGTGTTCTCTGGGGCCGGGCCGGAGTCGCCACGGTGGGCAATTATCTGCGGCCACTGAGGCGGCTGGTAGGCCATGAGTCAGTGGCCTGCGAAAAGTGGAGTGTTAGTGGTCATTCGACGTGGCAATCTTCAGGCCCAGAGAAGCGACTGCTCGGTTTCCGGATCGAAGAGTTGGATCTTGGCGGTGTCGACGGTGAGGTTGATGTTGTCCCCGACCCTTACCCTCCTGGTCTTGTCGACCAGCACGCGCATCTCGACGTCGCCGACGTTCACTCCCACGAGGTCCTCTCGTCCCAATGGCTCGACGACCTCGACCACCCCCATGACCGTGAGCCCGGCCGCGGCCGGAGAACCAGGTCCACGTCCTCTGGCCGCAGTCCCATGGTGACTCTGCCTTTGGCAGCCAACGCCTTCTCTGCTCGATCATGTGGGAGAACGAGGTCGATCGCCTCACTCTGCGCCCGGAATTCTCCGTTGCTGCGCATGATCTCGACATCAAGAAAGTTCATGGGTGGGTTGCCCACGAACCCCGCGACGAACAACGTCTTGGGGCGGTCATAAAGAGCTTCGGGGATGTCGTATGCCTGGAGAACACCTTTCGACATCACCGCGATCCTGTCGGCCATGGTCATGGCCTCGACCTGGTCATGGGTCACGTAGATGGAGGTGATGCCCAGATCCTTTTGGAGTCGCTTTATCTCTCCACGCATTGTCAGCCGGAGACGGGCGTCGAGATTCGAGAGCGGCTCGTCGAAAAGGAGAAGCTGCGGCTCTTTCACCAAGGCGCGCCCCAAGGAAACCCGCTGTTGCTGCCCGCCGGAGAGCTGAGCGATCTGGCGATCCAACAGATCCCCGATGCCCATCATGTCGGCAACCTTCTGCACCCGCTTCTTGATATCGCCTTTGTCGAGTTTCTGCAGTCTGAGCGGATAGCTGATGTTCCCAAACACCGTCATGTGGGGGTAGAGGGCGTAACTCTGGAACACCATCCCGATCCCACGATCTTTGGGGGCAACCTCGTTGACAACCCGCCCATCGAAGGAAATGGTGCCTCCGGTGGGCTTGTAGATCCCGGCCACCATTAGCAGCGTCGTCGTCTTCCCGCACCCGGAAGGGCCGAGAAAAGCCACCAGATCACTGTCGGCGATGTCGAGAGTGACGTTGTCGGCACCGACCACGCCATCCCAACTCTTGCTCAGGTTTTCGAGTTCAACCTTCATGTCAGTGCCTCTTCTCTCCCATGGTAGAGAATCACGTGCCTTTCGAGCCGCCGGCGTAAATATTCAGGAGCAACTCCTGGGTGAAGATGAAGAAGATGAGCAGTGGAATCATCTGGAAGAGCCCCACGGCCGCCACCTGATTCCAATTCGTCGGTGCGGTATCACTGATTAGCTGGTTCAAGAACACCGGCATATTGGCGACCTTGCTGCCGACGG
>QIDW01000372.1 GCA_003230435.1 Acidimicrobiia bacterium
CAGACGGCGGTACACACGTCTCGGACACCGGTCAGGTCGGCCGTATCACGATCCCCAAGGCTGAGAACAAGGGCAGGGGCTTCAGGAGAATCCGCGTAAGGCTTGACGCTACGGTTTGATACTCGACGGGAACCAATTGTGGATCCGCGGCAACAGAGATCGTGATGAGAGACCTCAATGACCGCAGAACGCTGAAGCGGATCGCACAGGGCGATGCCGATGCGCTGGCAGACCTCTACGACCGTCACGCAGCATTGCTTGCGATGCGACTCCGACGCAACGGCGCGTCACCGACTGAGACCGAGGATGTGTTGCAGGAGACCTTTCTCGACGTCTGGCGAGGTGCGGCGTCGTTTCGGGGAGACGGCGCCGTTGCCGCGTGGCTTTGGGGGACGGCGAAGAACAAGTTCGCAATGCAGGTGCGTGGCGAAGTGCGAGATCGAACTCGGGAGCGTGCGGTTACCCGGAAACCCATGGAGCCGGAATCTGAAGAGGGTGCGTGGGCTGTGGCAGTCGATGCCAACGTAGCCCTCAGGAACCTGTCGCCGGAATTCCGGTCGGCGTTTTTGGCGGTCGTCGTAGAGGGTATGTCGATGGAAGAAGCCGCGGATCACCTCGATGTGCCCACAGGCACTGTCAAGAGCCGCGTTCACCGCGCTCGGCGGGCGATGAAGGAGGAGATGCTATGAGGCATGTCACATCCACGATGATCGAGAACCCCGAAGCCGATGTGATGCAGCATCTCGAAGAATGCGCGCGATGCAGAGCGCTCATCGTTGCCGATACTGACCTAGCGGGCGTCCGCGCCCGGGTGCTCAGAGAGGCATCGAACGGATCAGTCGCGCTTCGCGAAGTTGGGGCCGCAGATTCGACGTGGCGGAACAGTCCATGGGTTGTTGTGACGGTGGCAGCCGTGGCGGTTGTCGTATTCCTCGCACCGGTCGCCTGGTTGGGACTCCGATCGGGAAGCGATGTTGTCGGCGGAGAGTCCTCTTCGAGTTCGACCGTGCCGGTCGTGAAGTTGCCGGAAGCTCCGCCCGAACCCAGTCCTGAAGATCTTGCGCCCCCAGTGCCAATCGGTGTCGGTGAGATTCCGTCTTTCGAGATGTCGTTCGTGGTCGGTGACACGGTGGTCGGCAGGCTGATCTGGCAGAGCCCGACCTTCTACGAGGGACTCCGAGGGAACCTCAGCGATGAAGGATCGGTCTTCGACTACGGAATGTACCGGGCGAACGATGGCTGGGGTCTCACAGATCCGGATGATTCGACTGTTGTGGGCGATGGAGGGGACCAAACAACGCAGGAATTGCCGGAGGATACCGACATCCCGTGGGACCTCCTGATCGAGCGACGGTCAGAAGAGGCGATGTGGAGCGAGATCGCAGGTGATGGAGTCGAAGCGACCGAAGTCGAACCAACGCATGCTGATGCCGTCCGGGCATGGGCCGCTGAGGGAGTCCGGCTCGAGGTCACCGACGACGGCATTCCCGTGGTCGTCGAGAGGCCGGGACGGGAGCGCTTCGAGGTGGTGCGTCTCACGCGACGCGATATCCGTGTCGGAGAGATCGGGAACAACACCGATCTGCCTTTCGACTACGCACTCTTCCTGGCACTGGCCACGACAGATGAACAGCGCACCGTGCTTGCCGACGGGATCGTCACGTTCGCCGACTACCAGGCGGCAGCCGAGGCAGCGGCTGACTGTGCCGGCGTCGAAGCGAGGTTCGATAGCGCAACAGGAATGTTCGAGTTCCCAGCCGATGGCATGGTTCGGGAGTGCGTCGACCGGTACGTCTCTGACATTGCCGCGGTGTGGCGTGTGGACAGCCAATCGCTCGATGGGGATGAGTTCGTCGCCATCTGGTACATGGTCCAGGGTCTCGATGAGGCCGTTGAGATGTTCCAGACCGAACGCGACCCCGAGCGTGCCCTCGCAAGCGGTGACGGTTGGGCCATCTCGATAAGTGAACGCGGTTCCGGGTACTGCACCCGATCGAGTATCCCGAATGGCTTCGGCGACGGATGTTTCGTGCGTTCCCAGATGTCCATACCCGATGTGCTTGCCGTGGAAGGCTCGCTCAGCTTCGATCCTGATGGCGTGCTGACCAGTGGCAGCGTGTTGGGTCTTGTCACGGAGGAGGCGGACCGCATCGTGATCCGCTTCTCGAACGGAGAAGAACAACAGGTCACACCCGGCAGCATCGTCGAATTCGGTTTCCGCGGGTTCGGCATGCTCTTCGATGGACCTGAACTCGGAGAGCCGACAGAGGTCGGGGCATACAACGGGAACACGACTCTTGGTGTCTTCGCCATTCCAAGCATGGCAGATAGGACGATGACCAGCACAGGAGGCTAACGGTCGAAGTCTCCGGCAGTGAACTCCACCATGACCTCGTCGAGATCCGCGCGCCTCAGGTCGGGTACGCGGCAGTCCTTCGTTGTGTACCCGATCGGGAACAGGATGAAAGGACGCTCGTTTTCGGGCCTGCCGAGCATCGTTCGGAGGAATGCCATGGGGCTCGGCGTGTGGGTGAGCGTCGAGA
>QIDW01000206.1 GCA_003230435.1 Acidimicrobiia bacterium
AAACGTAGTCGGGGGTCTCTCGAAACTCCCCGAAGGTCCCGTTGGCGTAACGAAAATCAAGGGCATATCCGGCGTGATGCTTCGAGGTACCCGGGATCGACCACCAGGTGAGGGCCGCGTCGATTGCGTTGTCCGAAGTGCCACCGAGTTTGGAGCGGAACTTCGTTCGCTGCGACGCCGGAGAACGGTAAGCCGAGGAGACAACGAAACCCATCCCGGCATTCCGGGCCTCTGCCCGTAAGCCGATCCAGGCATCTGCCGCCTGCGGTTGCATCGGCACTCCTCCGACGCGAGAAAGCTCACCCGAAGCCGTCGGAACGAGAACATACCCACGGTTGAAGGCCCGCTGCCAGATCCGGTCATCCAGCTCTTGGTCGCCTGTAATCGTGTAGCGCCCGTTTGGCGGATCGAGATTGGGGAGGGTGTTGGCCACTGCGTACTGATAGAGGGCCTGGAACTCCGGCCCCGCGTACTCGGGGTATGAGTCGACATCCGCAGCGGAGGCGGGCAGCGCCGCTGCGAGGAGCTTCACAGTAGGAAACGGTACGCCGACGACGCCGTTACCAGGCCCCGCCGCCTCCACCACCGCCTCCGCCGCCACCACCACCCGAGAACCCTCCACCACCACCGGACGACGGTGGAGAGAAGGTTCCCGAAAGGGCTGATTGAAGACCGGCGAAAGCGTTCTCGGTGTGACCACCCGAGTATCCGTAGTTGCCAAACCAGTAGAGCGAAGAGGTGGTCTCGAGTTCAGGCGGAGCGTGGAGACGGGCATGTTCGAGGACCTCCTCGGCTACGCCGAAGGTGATCGCATACACCAGGTATCGGTCCCACAGATCGAGGGAGATGACCGGCGCCTCTTCCAGTCGCGAGAAGTCTCTCAGATACTGCCTGAAGGCTGCCCACCTCGCCGCTTCGAGAGCACCCGCAGGGGTGCGTTTGGTTCGCACCCGCCGAAATGCGAGGAAAACGAAGAGGATGATCGATCCAACGACCATGCCCACCAGGAGCAGAACGGTGATCATTCCGCCTCCGGGCCGATTCCCGAGAACCCGTGGCACCAAGAAGAAGGAGGCCACGATCAGGCCAATCAGGCCAAGCCCGACGAGGATGGCCACACCCTGGCCGCGATTGTTCATCAATCCACCGTTGCTGACCGCGGTCAGCACTCGATCTCGGAAGGTTTGGTAGGTTTTCGCGTTCGCGGCAGCGTCCTCACGAATCCCTTCCTTGAACTCATGAAGCGGCCGTGGACCGAGCTCGAGTACACGTCGCATCACCGTGAGAACGGACTGCTCGAAGTTGCGATACCCGGTGGTTTTGTCGGTGAGGTCAAGGACCAGGTCGGTGATTGTCTCAGTTCTGAACCCACCCCAGGTGACCCTCTCGACCTGGGACGGTGTTGCACTGATCGCGCCCAGGCGAATCAAGTCGAACAGCGTCGCTGTGAACTCCTTTTCCGTCACTGCACCCTGAGAGAGGACCGCACCCACCTCGGCAGGAGTCAGCTCGGTCGGCGGCTCGTGCTCGTATTCCTGGTCGTAATCCACCCGGGGCTCTTTGCCGTAGAACCAATAGACGAGACCACCGATGCCAAGAACGATCAGGACCGCAGCAACCGCTCCGACAATCAAACCGGTGGTTTGAGCACCGGCAGCAGCATCGGCATCCTCTGCGAACCTCGCCTCTTCATCGAGAATCCTCTGCAGTCCTATCCCCGGAACGACCGTGGCACCACCAGTGTCCGAAAGCAATGCGGCCGGGAAGACCACTCGCAGCTCAACCCACTGCTCGGCCGGGATCCCCTGTCCCTCGAGAGACGGTGAGATCCCATCATCGCCAAGCGACGTGGAACCGTTGATCCCAATAGGGTGACCCCACACCAGCACCTCACCACTCTGGGCCCCATCCGGGATCTCCATGCGTGCGGTGAGTCGATCGAGACCCACAGCCCACTGATCGCCCCACACCTGAATATTCACGTCTACGACATCCTCGTAAACAGTTGCCAACCCTTTTATCTGATAAACGAGCTTGAAGGTCCGTTTCTCGTTCTGGCTTTTGTGATGCCACACGACACGGACAAAGTCGCGGTGCTGTTCCACTCCATATGTGCCGGCAGGGGAAACACACCCGAGTTCGGTGCAACCACCGCTCCGGTAGGGCCCACTCTCGTCGCCCACCGATATGATTTCGATGCTCTCTCCAGGGCGCAAAGGTATGTCGCGATACGCCCCCGAGAAGTCACCCGAGAAGTCGTAGGTCAGCAACTCGGTGACACCGAGTGATCCATCGTCGTTGACAACAACTGTCACATCGGCGTTGGCCATCCAGAACGACTTGGCGAGAACAGCGGTTGCCGGCACAACCACCAGGGCGGTGACTATCAGAAGCCTGAGTGCTCTCCAACGTGGTTTTCTCTTCAAATCAGAACTCGACGGCCGGAGCCTCCTCGGCCTCTTCTCCAGCCTCGAAGAATTCGCGGGCAGCGAAGTTGAACATTGAAGCAACCATGTTGGTCGGGATCTGTTGCACCTTGTTGTTGTACGTGAGAACCGTGTCGTTGTAGATCTGACGGCTCACCGCGATCCTGTTCTCGGTCTCTTCGAGATCTTCCTGGAGACTGGAGAAGTTTTCCGACGCTCTCAGCTCCGGATAGTCCTCGGCGACCGCAAACAGCTGTCGAAGTGCCTGTGTCAAGAAATTCTCGGCCTGGGCCTGTTCGGCTGGTCCTTCCGCAGCCTGGGCCCCACCACGCGCCTTGGTGACCCGCTCGAAGGTATCGCGCTCGTGGGTCGCGTAACCCTTCACCGTCTCGATCAGGTTGGGAATGAGGTCATAACGACGCTTCAGTTGGACCTCGACCTGTCCCCACGCGTTGTCGACACGGTTGCGGTCCCGAATGAGCCCGTTGTAGATGACTACGAACATCGAACACGCCGAGGACCCCAACCAAGATGAGCCACGCCATGGATCTGAGCTTAGGTCTCTCGGCTACCTCCTTGGTGGCGGAGCCAGGGAGTCGACCGCTGCTGCCCAGTCGTCGGGCAACTCGATTGGGGAAGGTCTTGCCATCAGGCGGAGATGCAGATCCGATGCGGATCCTTCCACTCTCATCCGCCGATCTGTTTCTCCATACACCCATGTTCGGTCAAGATCGAGAGCCGTCACTTCCAACGGCGCCAGGTCCCCTAGATGGGGCAGCCACATTCCGGCGAACTCGTCGAGCCCGGCCTCCGCGACCCTGTTGGTTAGTGGCTCGTCTCTGGCAATAGCCTGCTCTCCGTCCCAACGGTGAACTCCGGTCTCAACCACCATCCGCCTCTCCCAGGCGCCGATGTTCTGGTCCGGCCCAAACGACCAGACCGTCGCGGCCGGGTCCGCCCGCCTCAGTTCCAGAAGCAACTCCTCGAGGGTTTCCTCGTACCAGTCGATCGGACCCATGCCGTCCGGCAAACGAGGAGCCGAGATTCTCTTCATTGGATGCTCCCGACAGACAAGGACAGTGCGACCATGAATCGACGCCGTGTGCGAGGCCAGATCGGCGAGGGTCCAACCGGGGTACTGGGGTACAGGCCCATCCGGATCCTCGCGAACCGCAAGGGCCAACCGCCTGCCTTCAGACTCGATCGACGCGAGGTTCTCAGCCGAGAGCACGGACCATCGCCTCGCCCATATCGGAAGGTGTTTCGGCCACAACAATCCCGGCAGCCCTCATAGCTTCGATCTTGGCACTCGCGGTCCCCTTGCCACCTGAGACGATGGCTCCGGCGTGTCCCATGCGCTTGCCGGGTGGAGCGGTCGTCCCGGCGATGAACCCAGCCACGGGCTTGCTCATCTCGGACTTCACGTATTCGGCGGCTTCCTCTTCCGCTGTGCCTCCGATCTCACCGATCACCACGACGCCCTCCGTCTCGTCGTCTGCCTGAAACATCTCGAGAACGTCGACAAAGTCCGTGCCGTTGACGGGGTCGCCGCCGATTCCCACTGCCGTGGTCTGCCCGAGCTCGAGTTGGGTCACCTGATG
>QIDW01000103.1 GCA_003230435.1 Acidimicrobiia bacterium
GACGAAACGATCTTCGTCTGTCCTTTACAAATTGTCAAGACCTGGGTTATGATCGGTTCGATCAAAGCTAGAGGAGTGGAACGATGAGCGATGTTGTGCGGGCAGCACTCGTGCAGGCCGAATGGACCGGCGACAAGGAGTCCATGGTCGACAAGAACCTCGAATACGCCCGACAGGCCGCTGCCCAGGGTGCCCAGATCCTGTGTTTTCAGGAAATCTTCAGCACGGCATACTTCTGCACCATTCAGGACGCCCGTTATTACGACGAGGCCGAAGAGATCCCAAACGGGCCGACCGTTCAACGGATGATCGCTCTCGCCAAGGAGACAGGGATGGTCTTGATCGTTCCTATCTACGAGCGCGTCGACGAAGGCACCTTCTACAACACCGCTGCCGTTGTCGACGCCGATGGCGATTTCCTCGGCATCTACCGCAAGATGCACATTCCTCAGGTTGAGGGCTTCTGGGAGAAGTTCTACTTCAAGCCGGGCAACCTCGGGTATCCCGTCTTCGACACGGCTGTAGGTCGGATCGGCGTGTACATCTGTTACGACCGGCACTTTCCCGAAGGCTGGAGAGCACTCGGCCTTGCCGGTGCCAAGATCGTTTTCAACCCGGCGGCGACAACGCGGGGACACTCGAAGTATCTGTGGCAGTTGGAGCAACCGGCGGCTGCCGTTGCCAACGAGTACTACGTCGGAGCCATCAATCGAGTGGGCTCAGAGGACCTCGATGACACGGATTATTACGGCTCATCGTACTTTGTCGGCCCGAGGGGAAATGTGGTTGGCGAAACGGCCTCCGATAGCAAAGACGAAGTGGTTGTTCGGGATCTCGACATGAGTCTCATCAGTGAGGTCCGTCGTCATTGGGCGTTCTACCGGGATCGTCGTCCCGAGAGTTACCAGTCACTGAGTCTATGAGTGGTGCAGCAGTGTCTGACTTGACTGCCGAGTTCACGATCGAGCCCTTTGATGAGGGAAGACCCGGGCCGCATGTGGTCAAGGCGATCGAAGCGGCCGAGGCGAGCGGGGCGGAGGTGTCGGTCGGCCCCTTCGCCACCAAGGTCGAGGGAAACAAAGATGAGATAGTCCGGGCGGTCGGGGCCGCCCTCGATGCCAGCCTTTCCGAAGGAGCCTCTCACGTGACCGTAACGGTGATCAACCCTGCGGCAGTAGATGACTCTGCTTTTGCACATCCTGTTTTTGCCGCCTTGCGACCGGTGCTTGACGTTGTAGGGGCAGACCCCATTCCCCCGGAGCTTTTGTCGGGGACCGATGTGCCCATCGAGTGGGAGGGCGAAGTGATCGGCGGCATTCGGCTTCGGTCTCTCGAGGGTGCCGTGTCCCGCATGGTTAGTCAGATCGCCGGAGAGCTCGGCGGCGACCTGTCAACTCTCTCTCGTGAGCAGAAGCAGCAGGTGGTTCGATTGCTCAACGAGCGTGGCGCGTTCCTTATCCGCGGCGCGGTGGAGGAGGTGGCCGATCTCATGGGTGTGAGCCGCATTACGATCTACAACTATCTCAACGCCACCCGTCGCGAACCCGTCGCCTCGGTCGCCGATTGACATTTTGTTAATCTTGCGGCATAGTTCGAGCGACCTCTTCGAACCGGGGCCGTTGAGGCGTCAACAAATACGGAGAGAAAGACAATGAAAATGAAAAGATGGGGGTCGATCGCGGCTCTCATGATGGCTCTGGCGCTCGTTTTGGCCGCCTGTGGCGGGGGCGACGACACCACCGCAACCACCGAAGAGGACACACCCGTTGCGACGGAGGCTCCGGTCGAACCACTCAAGGTCGCGTTTGTATTCGTCGGTCCCGTCGCCGACCAGGGCTGGAACTTTGCCCATGGTCAGGGGACGGAGGCCGTGAAGGCAGAGTTTGGTGATGCAGTAGCGATCACCGTGCTGGAGGACATCCCCGAAGGCTCGGATTCACAACGTGTGTTCGAGGATCTCGCCGCTGACGGAAACAAGCTGATCTTCGGAAACTCTTTTGGTTATGGGGAACCGATGCTGGCTGCAGCGGAGAACTTCCCGGACACGGTGTTCATGCAGGCCACCGGATTCTTGACGTCGGAGAATATGGGTCAGTACTTTGGCGCCGCCGAAGAGGCTCGTTATCTGACCGGCCTGGCCGCAGGCGCCGCCACCGAGTCGAATCAGATTGGTTATGTGGCCGCTTTCCCGATCGCCGAAGTTGTTCGTGGCATCAACGCATTCACGTTGGGGGTCCGAGAGGTCAACCCGGACGCAACTGTCGAAGTCGTTTGGACCTCGACCTGGTTCGATCCACCAAAGGAGAGCACCGCTGCAAAGACGTTGCTGAACAAAGGTGCCGACGTGATCGCGATGCATCAGGACTCGCCGGCACCGGGTCAGGCGGCTGAAGAAGTAGGCGCCTTCTGGGTCGGTTACAACACCGACAGGATCGATTTCGCTCCTAATGCGTGGCTCACCGCTCCGGTTTGGGATTGGGCACCCTTCTACCTCCTGACCGTTCAGCAGGTCATCGATGGGACCTGGGTTTCCGAGGTGGGATTGGCCCCCTATGGCCCATCGGTATCGGACGAGACCAAGGCTCTGATCGAAGAGCGGACGGCGGCCATCATCGACGGTTCGTTCGAGGTCTTCCCGGACCCGATTGTCAATCAGGACGGAGAAGAGGTGCCGGCCTGGAGCAACTTCAGCGAAGATGAGAAATTCTTCGTAGAAGGTGTTATCGGTAGTCCGACCGGCTGACCAGTTGCAGGCTGAGAGCTCTAATGAGGGGCCCCGGTCAAACGGGGTCCCTCATTCGTATCCGGCCGACATTGCCCAAACTCGATCACGTAGGGTTGCTTGATGTCTGACTCGGCCGTCGTGAACGGCGGCACATTGGCGGTCGATTTCAAGAACATCAGCAAGTCCTTCTACGGCGTCAAGGCCAACGATTCGGTCGACTTCGACCTCCGATGGGGCGAGGTGCACACGCTGCTCGGGGAGAATGGCGCCGGTAAGTCGACCCTCTGTTCGGTCCTTGCCGGTTTATACCGTCCCGACTCTGGAAGTTTTCACTACGACGGGGAACCCCAGGTCTTCAAATCACCAAAGGACGCCC
>QIDW01000308.1 GCA_003230435.1 Acidimicrobiia bacterium
GGCTCAACGAACGACTCGCCGAGGTCGCGACCGGGCACGTGGCCGACGCCGGCGGTCTGACAGTGGGCCAGTACTTCTCGGATTGGCTCGGGTCGCTGGGCATGACTCAACTCGAGGCAGCGACGGTGTCGTGGTATCGGTCGGCAGCGACCCGACACATCGTGCCCGCTCTCGGATCCGTGAAGCTCGCCAAGCTGAGCCCCGTCATGATCGAGTCATTCCTTGCAGACAAGGCGGAGAACGGCCGCCTCGACGGTGCGGGAGGTCTGGGGCCGGCGAGCGTCCGACGTCTCCAGGTGACGCTGCACAAGGCGCTCGACGCTGCAGTGCGCAAAGGGATGCTGGCCCGTAACCCGGCGGACTTCGCCGACTCCCCCAGAATGCCTCCTCGCGATGTGACGGTCGACGTCTGGACCCCTGACGAACTGGTGAGGTTCATCGAGGCCACCCAGACCGACAGGCTGGCGGCAGTGTGGAGACTGGCCGCCATGTCCGGCCTTCGCCGATCCGAGCTGGTTGGTCTGCAATGGCCCGATATCGATCTCGACCGAGGCTGGTTGTCAGTACGACGGTCGGTCGTGATCGTTGACGGGGGACCTCCAATCGTGAAACCACCAAAGACCGCAAAGTCGCGCAGGACCGTCGAACTCGACGGGCGAACTGTCTCGGGGCTCCGGGAGTGGCGCCGCACCCAACTTGAGGAGCGTCTGCGCGCGGGCGACGCGTGGAAGCCCGGGGAATGGGTCGTGGCCGACGAGCTCGGCGCGTATCTGCGACCCGATCGGCTCGGAAAGCGATTCGTCGCTCTTTCGAAGGCGGCAGGACTCAGAACCATCACGATCCGCCAGCTTCGCCACAGCCACGCCACCGCCCTCCTGGCAGCCGGAGAGTCGCCAAAGGTCGTCCAGGAGCGGCTCGGCCACTCGTCGATCAGCGTGACGTTGGACGTGTACTCGGCCGTCCTACCGAACATGCAGCGCGAGGCCGTGGAGCGCCTCGCACAGATGTTTGACGCTTGAAAAATGCTTCGTCCAACCAGCTCCACCGTCACGGTTGGACGGTGGGCCTGGCTGGGCTGCTCAAGGCCAACGGGTGCAAGGCATACACGGCAATCGTCGGTCTCGCATCGCGGATCCAGGCCAAAGGGAGAGGATCGCACCGTTGCACCTATGGCGAAAAACAACTCCCCCGGGGGAGAGACGGAGCAGAGAAGGGGAATGCTGTCAGACAGCGAGATCATGCACGCGGTAGAACGCCGGCTTCCGGCTGATAGAGCAAGTGACCCCGCTCATTTCCGAAGTGTCCGTTTGACAGCCGCAGAGGGCGATCCGTACCCTTTGGGCCATCCTTCGAAGAGGCCTGTTGATGCGAAAACTCTCAAGGCTCATCGTCGTCCTGTTGGCGGTTCTCCTCCTCGTCTCCGCCTGCGGCGATGGCGGGGAGGCGGAGGAGTCGGTCCCATCTCCTACCCCAACAGAGGGCCCGCCGGAGCCACCGGTTGCTGCTACGCCGTCAACGACAGCCATGCCGACACCTACAACCACACCTACCCCGACTCCCGCCCCTCCCCGGATCGACGGGATCACCTTCTTCTCCGACCGCGACGGCAACCGGGAGATCTATGTGATGAACGCCGACGGCTCCGACCAGGCCCGTCTCAGCGACAACCCAGACTTCAGCTTCCACCCCGCCTGGTCACCCGACGGTGCCCGCATAGTCTTCAACTCCAACGTCAACTTCAACCTCGACATCTATGTGATGAACGCCGACGGCTCCGACCAGACCCGCCTCACCGATGACCCCGCCGAGGACTGGCAGCCCGCCTGGTCGCCCGACGGCGCCCGCATAGTCTTCAGCTCCGACCGCGACGGCAACTTCGAGATCTATGTGATGAACGCCGACGGAACCGGCCAGGCCCGCCTCACCGACAACCCCGCCAACGACGGCTTGCCCGCCTGGTCGCCCGACGGCGCCCGCATCGCCTTCTTCTCCGACCGCGACGGCAACCGGGAGATCTACGTGATGAACGCCGACGGCACGGGCCTCACCAACCTTACCAACAACCCCGCCAGAGACGGCGACCCCGCCTGGTCGCCCGACGGCGCCCGCATCGCCTACTACAACGATGGCGGCGGCAACTTCGAGATCTATGTGATGAACGCCGACGGCTCCGGCCAGACCCGCCTCACCGACAACCCCGCCGCCGACTTCCTCCCCGCCTGGTCGCCCGACGGCGCCCGCATCGCCTTCGTCTCAAACCGCGACGGCAACCGGGAGATCTACGTGATGAACGCCGACGGCTCCGGCCAGACTCGCCTCACCGACAACCCCGCCGAGGACTCGTCGCCCGACTGGTCTCCGGCGCCGTAGGAGCAGTCTCGCACGAAACGGCCGCTGCTCAGGTGGCGCCGTCATGGAAGGGCTGGGCGACCGGGGATCCTGTGCTTTTGTGGTGATACCCAGCACATGACCACATCAAGAAAACGGCTCGTGGGTATCCCCTCAAAGTGTGGAGACTTCCCACCGAACATGCACGAACATGCAGCGCGAGGCCGTAGAGCGCCTCGCAGAGGCATTTGACGCTTGAAAGATGTTTGATAGGCGCCGTATAGGCGCCGTCGCAGAGCATGCAATCCCTCTCCAACGACAGAAACCCTTGCATAACAAGGGTTTCTGTGGTGGAGCTGAGGGGATTCGAACCCCTGACCCCTTGACTGCCAGTCAAGTGCTCTGCCAGGCTGAGCTACAGCCCCTG
>QIDW01000053.1 GCA_003230435.1 Acidimicrobiia bacterium
CCGGGTTTTACCTCATCAACGCTGACGACGTCAATGGAGCGCTGACCTGGGCTGGCAAATTCGTGGCCGCAACCAACCACCCGATCGAAGTCCGCCCATTCGCAAAGCAGTTCTGGTCATTGCAGGGTCGATCTGGCTTGGACAACACGTCCGTGCGTCCCGCATCGGACCACTGGTCGCTACCGGTCAGCTGGCATTGACGATCTACTTAGCCCACGTACTTGTCGGGATGGCAGTATTGGAAGCGGTGGGAATCTCCAGAGCGAGAGTCTCACGTTCGCGCGGCAAGTACCGTCTTCAGCCTCGGCAGCATCGGATCTGCCTGCGCGTGGAGGAAACGATTCGATAGGGGTCCCAGTCGAAGGGTTGATGCGTCGCCGGATATCACTGAGTAGACAATCGGGTTCAGCTGTCAACAGCCTTCATCTCTCAAGGGGTTGAGGCCGTTGACCTCATTGGTGTTGCGACCACTCAAAGTGGCCAGCCGAGGTCGACCTCCTGGGCGTGAGTGCCCGTCGTTCTGAAGCCAGACTGAAGCCCAACGACCTGACACCAGGTGACATCAGCTATCACCCGTTAGCAGCCGTACCTAGATGTCAGAATGTTGAACAGCGCTAATCAACCCCTATCAGCGTTGCTGGAACCCCTTCTGTCGGGCTCATAACCCGAAGGTCGCGGGGTTCAAATCCCGCCCCCGCTACGACGAGAAAAACTCAGGCACTGCCTGAGTTTTTCCGTGTCTCTTGTATCGCGCCGCTGGTCGTAGCTCGTCGGGCTGTTGAATGGGCTGATTCCCTGCTGGTCCAAGTAAATCGCCTGTGTCCATTGAAGAAATGGAAGTCTGGCGGTTGGGTGGAGTCGAGGGTCATGCCGGCCGCTGGGCATCAGGGCTGGTCACGACATCGCGTCGCTCATCTGCATTCGGTTTCGGGTAGCAACTTTGTCGAGCGTTTTCGTCTTAGTGCCGGTGTAGGGCCACAAGCCGTGACATGTCCAGCCGGTGACGCGACCTGATACGAGATCGAATGACAACCGGATATCAGTAGCGGCAGGTCCGGTGACAACGGTGGTAGCGATGGGCATCACTACTTCGACGGCTGGCTTTCGAGATCTCCCGGTGAGGATATTGCTTGCCGCCTCAAGGCGTGAGTGCAATACGTTGGCGAGAGTTGTGGTGTCTCTCGGGAGGGGTGCGGATGGCAAGGTTCACGGTTAGAAGTTGCCGAGGTGTGGGAGGGAACTGGCCGAAAGCCCCTGTGATGGGGTTCTGGCCGGTCGGCATATTCTTGCAAAGAATCTTGCCCAGATTTTTCTTGTGGCGCGTTGGGGCGGGTGTTGCCTTCTTCGCTGTGATCCAGAATCGATAGGTCACACGTTATTTTTCGGGTCGATCGAGGCCACCTCGGGCGCGTTCCGTGCGTCTACTTGATCGTGCGGTTCGAGCGTGTCGGGATGGGTACCCGTTCTTCAGGATCGCAGTGCCCGGTTGTTGAGCGCGCTCGACCAACTCAGTCCAGCCGTACACCTCCAGTTCGGACAGATGATGTCGATGGTGTGACACGCGTCGATCCGCGAGCGTAGAGGTGCCGAAATGGGCGGGCCCCTCCGGCACGCTCGTGGCGGACGCCTCATTGTGAGCTGGCCCTTTCTCACCAGCGGTCCCATTGCTACTCACTCGGCCGAGCTACTCCGAACCTGCGACGATCTCTGCGTACCTGAGTAGGAGCATCGGTGGATACAGGTCGAGCGCACGAGCCGTCTCGATATTGACGAGCACGGTGAACCGGTCGAGTCCGAGAACCTCGAGATCACCGGGCGACTTGCCGTCTGCGAGGATTTGTTCGGCCTGGAACCCAGCGAGCTGGCCGACGTTGTAGTACGGACTCGCCAACGCGATAAGCGCATTCGACTCTCGGACCATCGCCTCGTACGCCGTCGCCAACGGAAGGTCGTGCTCGAGCGCAGATGATGTGAGCAGGTCGGCGTTCGCGAGGAGGAAGGAACTCGAACCGATGTAGAGGAAGTCGACGTCCTGTGCGGCGATGTCGGCGACAGCCTGTGAGATGTCGTCCACCAGCGGCTCACCGTTGGCGTTGCTTGCAAGAACTCTTTCGACGACCTCGAAACCCTGCTCGGCTCCGACCCGGTGGATCTCTTCGGCCTTGAGCACGGCGTTCAGCTCATCTTCGTTGTAGATCAGACCGATCTTGTCGAACGGCCTGTAGTCGGCGAGCACCCGCATCTGGGTCCCCTCGGGAACTCGATTACGCGTGCCGGTAACGAGCGGGCGACCCGGCCTCTTGTAGCTGTCGACGATGTCGGCACCCACCGGGTCTGCAACGATCATGAAGACCGTTGGCACACCCGTTACAACACCAGAGCGGTCGCCGTCGACCGTTCCGATCATCCCAAGAGTCACTGATGTACCCCACGTGACCAGCAAATCAGGGTCGAGAGCCCGGACTTCCTCGACCATCGCCGGCAACACGGTGCGATCCTTATCGAGATCCCGAAGGATGATCTCGGCGTCGATGCTGGTGGTGTCGATGTAGTTGAGGAACCCCTGGCACGCGTCCTCACAGCCGCGCCAGGTAACAACTACGATGCGCTTGGTTTCTCCTGCGTCCGATTCGGCCGATTGTGCAACAGCGGTTGACGACAGGAGCGTTGCGAAGAGCACTGCGAGGACGGGCCACACGAGGTTACGGGTGGACCTAAGCATCCGCGACTTCCTTGGACCGTACCAACGGTCTGGCAACCAAGTAGATGAGGCCCGCTACTGCGCCTGCGACACCGATCGC
>QIDW01000409.1 GCA_003230435.1 Acidimicrobiia bacterium
CACCCACTGCGGTGCGTCGAGGACGAGGACACCGCGAGCGGCGTCATCTGTCCGTTGAAACGTCAGCGTGTTTGCGTTGGGGGTCACTAAAGGCTTTGAGTCCCAAAACAGGAGAAGGCGGCGACTCCCCCGAGTCGCCACCCTCAGGCCGAGGAGCACCCTGCCCTTGGCACCCGTCGACATCTCTTGGAAGACAGCTTGTTCAGCCGGCCAGCAAACGGAGCGGATCCGGTTCCGTCTCGAGGGCGGCCGAGAATGCTTCAATCTCCCGTTCGGTGATCGGATCCGAGCTGATGACCTCGAATTGCACCCCGGTGGCGAGAAGCACGCTGACGACGCGTGAGTTGGCGGGCCGACGCTGCAGGTATGTGCAGTTCGGGCATTTGAAGCGGTAGTCACCTTCCTTGCCACCAGGATGCAGCTCCAATGCCACGTCGTCTGGTGTCAGGTGGATGTCACCGCATCGGGAACACGTCGTTTTGATGGTCGTCATCTCTTGTCTCCGGTCTCCCATTCGTGCCCTTTTGATCGGCAGGCATTGGGTGAGACTGAAGACCCGAGTTCTAGGTCTATCGACCCCTATCGGTAGGCAGCGAGGAGACGGCCTCCGAGATCCTTCACACGTTTGGCGACTTCGATGCCCTTCACCAGCTTGGCATCCCTCCCGAGGCGAAGGAGCAAGCGAGCGGGCACTTCGGCATCCGGCGCCGAGAATCGAATACGTGTGGAACGACTGCTCTGACGAAGCACCTCCACCGGGTAGTACTCGAGGACCCAAAGGGCTTTCGCGTAAAGGTCAATCGTGCACACCACATCGTCCTCGGACGCCGTGTAGCCAACTCCGGGTTCTGGGACCCGTTTTGGGCGCTCGAACATCTCGTCGCTCACTTCGATGTCCCGAATACGATCGACACGGAAGGTGCGCTCGTCGTCGACAAGGCGGCAATGTCCCATGACATACCATCGGCCAAGGGTGGTGAAGACCGTCCACGGCTCTATGTCTCGGTCGGTGGTTTCCTCTTTGCCGACGGAGCGGTACGTGATTCGAACCACCCGCTGGTCGGCGGCGGCGTTGCGGAGGATGCCGACGTTGTCCGATTCGTCTAACACGTCTACGACGAGGGCCGAAGACGTTTCCGGCATGATTGCCTTGGTCAGTTTTCGCACCGCCGATTCAAGAGCGGGTGTCGCCTCCCCCATTCCGACGACCGTCATTCCCGCGGCCAGCAGCCCAAGAGCCTCGGTGGACGTCAACCTCGGTGCGCGGGTGAAATAGTCGGCCGCGTCGATGATCACTTCCTCATCGTCGATGTAGGCCTCCATGAGATCCCCTGGTCCGTATCCGGGGAGCCCACAAACGAAAACGGTGTTCAGGTCACGTGTGAGCTGGTCTTCGGAATAGTCGAAACGGTCGAGGATCTCGCTGACATCAGCCGACTTTCTCTCCAGCACGTAGGGAATCAGTGCCAGTATCCGTGACAGACGAGAAACGGTTCGAGAGCTGGTCACGGAAGAGTCTCCAAGGCGGCCTCTATGCGCGTGCGGATCTCTTCTCGAATCTCAGGTGGCTCGAGAACCTCGGCAGCGTCACCAAAACTGAGGACCCACCCGACCAGGGCATCGTTGTTAGCAACCGGCACCGTCGCCACTAGTTCAGCTTCGGGCTTTTCGAGCCCGAGGGTCCGGGCTGCCCACCACGCAACGTCGGAATCAAAGCGGATCACTGCTTCGACCTCGGGGTCGGACCCGGCCTCCCAGGGCTGTACATCCATGAACGATCTGACATCAAAACCTTTTGGCTTGGCAAAGGTCCCGATCTTGTCGGAGACGGTGAGGTTCACGATCCTGTCGACCCGATAGACCCGCTCACCTTCGGGGCCGGCCCCGACCACATACCAATGTCCACGTCTGTGGGCGATGCCGTAGGGATCGAGTTGGCGAGTGTTGGCTCGATACTCGAATTCCACGGCCCTCCGCTCTGTGACCGCACCAAAGAGAGACCCGAGCACCTCCGCTTCTGCGCCGAGGTCGGCGCCAAGTGGTTCCAGTCCCACACTTCGCTCTATCCCACCGAGCTTGAGGAGAGCATCCAGTCCGGCGTGTGAACCGCCCAACCGCACCATTCTCGCCGCGACCGACAGTGCTACCCGTTCCTCTTCGGTGAGGCCGGGGTCCGGGACGGCGTACTCGTCTGGGTCGACCGTGTAGCCGTAGTCAACCTCCCAGGCGTCCAAAGCCTGACGACTGAGAGGAACACCAAGCTTTCGCAAGACGTCTTTGTCTCTCTCGAACATCCGGTGGAACGCTTCGTCGGTCTGCTCGTCGTAGCCAAGCACCGTGCGACGCACGTCCTCGGCGGTCACGGGAGTCGGTGACTCGAGCAAGTAGATCAGAAGATTGAGCACACGCTCGACCACGTTCTGCATTAGGTCAAAGACTCTCGATGAGTTTTTCCACGCGCTCGTCTTCGGACTTGAAAGGGTCTTTGCACATAACGGTGCGCTGAGCCTGGTCGTTGAGTCGGTGAAGTCTCTCTTGTGTGCCTTGGCCGCCTGGATGAAGGCTCCTCGAAGCTTCGCCCGAGTCGTCTGTGGGGGCGTAATGACAGCATCGGCCACTTTGTCATCGGTGACCACGCGATCGGTGAGGCCCTTGTTCTCGAGCAGGTAGTAGAGACCGCGGCTCCGATCGACATCGTGATAGGCGAGATCCATCATCGATATGCGAGGATCCGACATAGGAAGACCGCGGATTTCTGAGTATCTCTCCAGAAGCCGGTATTTCATGACCCAGTCAACCTCTCGGTGCAGGGTCATCGGGTCCTTTTCCAGACCGGTCAGGAGATGCTCCCAACGATCGATGGCCCGCTGGACCTCGGGCGGGAACCCGGGGCTTCTCCCAAACCGCATGACCCGGTCGAGGTACTCCCACTGAATGTCTAGAGCGCTCAGCTCTCGTCCATTGGCGAGTCTGATTTTTCGCGTGCATGTGTTGTCGTGAGACACCTCACGGATGGCGCGTATCGGGTTTTCCAGGGTCATGTCGCGGAAGACCACGTCACGCTCGATCATCTGGAGCAGCGCGACCATCGTGCCGATCTTGACGAACGTCGCGTACTCACTCATGTTCGAGTCACCGGCTATGACGTGAAGTCGCCGGTACTTCTCTGCGTCGGCGTGGGGTTCGTCGCGGGTGTTGATGATGGGTCTGGATCGAGTTGTTGCGGACGACACACCCTCCCAGATGTGATCGGCGCGTTGGGCAATCGAGAAGGCTGTGCCCCTTGGAGTCTGGGTCAGCTTGCCGGCCCCGAGAAAAATCTGACGTGTGACCAGGAACGGGATGAGAACGTCCACCGTGCGATGGAAGTCCTTGTGTCTGCTGACCAGATAGTTCTCATGACATCCGTATGAGTTGCCGGCACTGTCGGTGTTGTTCTTGAAGACGTAGATTTCGCCCCGGATGCCCTCTTCTTCGAGTCGCTCTTCGGCTCCTGTGACGAGGCCCTCCAGGATTCGCTCTCCTGCCTTGTCGTGGGCGACTGCGTCTTCGATGCTGTCGCACTCAGGGGTTGCGTATTCGGGATGGGATCCCACATCTAGGTAGAGCCTCGCCCCGTTCTCTAGAAACACGTTTGAGGAGCGCCCCCACGACACCACCCGCCGAAAGAGATAACGAGCGACCTCGTCCGGGCTGAGCCGACGCTGACCGCGCAGGGTGCAGGTGACTCCGTATTCGTTCTCTATCCCGAAGATCCTGCGTTCCACGCACCCAGGCTAAACCGGATAGGCGCTGTCAGTCGGAAGACCCGGATCTGTCGGGACGGTTCCGTTCGCGTGGTCAGACCTTTGTGAACTGGTCCACGTCGAGACGGCGGAAGGCCCGTCTGCCGTTGGAATCGTCGAGGACTGCGGCTTCCCAACCCTCCGACTCTCTGCCCTCGGCGCGGCGAAATGACTCGACACAGGCTGTAAAGGCCTCCTCGAGGCTCATGCCCTCATGCCATAGTTCCTCGAGGGCTTCTGTCAACTCCTCTGCTTTTCCACCTATGGCCACGAAGTTGCGGTCGTCGTAAAGCGTTCCGTCATAGCTGATCCTGAACAGACGATGCTCATCGTCGTCCTCGGAGATCTCAGCGATCAGAACCTCCACTTCGAAAGGCTTTGGATCACGGGTGAAGATCATGCCGAGGGTTTGCGCAAACGCCGTTGCAAGCCCCATCGCGGTGACGTCATCCCTGGAGTAGAGATACCCCATCAGATCGGCCTGGCGGATGCCCGCTTTGCGCAGTGTTTCAAATTCGTTGTATTTCCCGACGCCGGCAAAGGCGATCCGGTCGTAGACCTCGGAGATCTTGTGCAGAGCCGTGGAAGGGTTCTCTCCGAAATCAACCGCGACAATGGACCTGCCTCGCGCAATGCCCTTCCGCGCGAATTCCGCCTTGTCTCTGACGAGTTGTTCGGGCGCGACGTAGAAGGGAATGGTCATCGGATCGTTTCCATCGCAGATTCGGCTACGGGGGCGATCACATCGTCTGAAAGCTCCTCGACACCGTCCGAATCGATTCGCACGACATTCGGGAAGATCCCGCGTCTGATATCAGGGCCTCCGGTTGC
>QIDW01000076.1 GCA_003230435.1 Acidimicrobiia bacterium
TCGCTCGATCTCCTTCTTGAACTTCTTGGCGTCCTCGACTTCGATCTCGATGAGCTTGTCGGTGTTGGCGATTCCTATTCTGACTTTCACAGTGGAGACTCCGGGTTGACAGGAACCGGATCGTAACCCTCTTCCAATGCCTCTCCCGACGGCATACGTTGCCGGTATGAAGCATGTTCTTGCCAGGCTGATCGTGACCGTCGTGACCGTGGTGGGGTTTCTGTTTGGCAGTGTTGCCTGGGCGGGCCGAGGCCCGGCAGCGGCGAGGCTCCCCGTGGCTATCTCCGATGGGGAGTCGGCCACCACCGTCGTGGTGGAGAAGGGAGATCATCTCTGGAAGATCTCGGGGTACTACCTAAGCGGAGTGCTGGGACGGCCGGCGACCAATGTAGAAATAACTCCGTATTGGCGACGAGTCATCGCGACCAACAGAACGAACCTGAGATCCGGAGATCCGGACCTCATCTATCCGGGAGAAGTCGTGACACTCCCTGCGGTCGGTGGTTAGGTGCCCACTCCTAGCGAACCGCGGTGAACTTATAGAGCTGGCCGCCGTGGGTCACGAAGTAGAGCTCACCTTGACCATCAAGACCAAAGCTGTTGATCTGGCCCACCGGTCCGCCCAACTCCTCAGTCATGTCCTTCTCCTCTGTGACCTGGCCGTCGACAATCTTGAACGTCTTGATCCACTGGTTCACCCAGTCGGAGTAGAAGTAAGTCCCAGCCAGCTCGGGAATCTCGTCGCCCCTGTAAACGATTCCGCCGGTGATCGAGAGACCGACCTCGCGGCCATAGGTGAGGACCGGCGAGGTGTAGTCGCTCGGATCGCAATCCTGTTTGTGAAAACACCTGGTCCCCTCCATGTCAGACCATCCGAGATTGGCGCCTCCCTCATCGATCGGTAGCACGTCGACCTCCTCCTGATCGGCTTGGCCGACATCACCGATGTAAATCAGACGCTCAACCGGGTCGATGCTGAAACGCCACGGATTCCTCAGACCGTACGCCCAGACTTCGGGCGCACCCCCGCCGGCCACAAACGGATTGTCTATAGGAATGCCGTACGGGTCTCCGTTGTCGACATCGATGCGGATGATGGAGCCAAACAGCGTGTCGGGATCCTGTCCCTGGGCGCGGGAATCGGCGCCATCGCCCAGCGAAACCCAGAGATAGCCATCTGGACCGAACACAACCTGACCGGCGTAATGCCGTATGTCGGTGGCATTGGGTGGCTGCTCGAGTTCGATGAGGACTACCTCAGATTCTGCTTCGGCGCGGTTGGGGTCGGTGTCTGACGCACTGAACTCGGACAGCTGACGACGACCGCCTTTGTCGGTGTAGTAGACGTAAAACTTGCCGTTGGTGGCGTAGTCCGGATGAAATGCGAGACCCAGGAGGCCCTGCTCGATCCCATTGGTCAGCACCCGATCGGTTATGTCGAGAAACGCCGGATCAAGCATCACACGGTCCTCGTCGAGAATTCTGATCACGCCGACGCGCTGAACCACGAAAAGGCGGTCATCGCCAACCGGCGCGGTGATCCCGAGCGGCTGACGGAACCCATCGAAAATCAGCTCGAGCTTGATCTCTTTGAGCGGAGGGAGATCAGGGTTAGGCCCGGTTTCACCGTCGAGTGTCGTGGATGGCGAGTCTTCTGGCGTAGTCGCAGATGTCGTCCCTGTTCCGCTGATGGTGGTCGTTGTGGTCTCACCGGCTGCGGGTGTCTCCTCACCCGGGATACCGTCGTTGGCAGAACCGCGAAAGAAGACAATCCCGATGATGAGAATTGTCAGCATGCCCACGACCAGTACTCGCAAGCGGCCCTGTGACGGGGTGGGAGACTGGCTATGAAGGTCGCTCACGAGGCCGTGAGTGTAGGGGTGGGTCGGGCCGAATCAGAAGACAGGTTTCAGGCGTTCTCCCCGAGGAAAATTTCCGAAACCGACGAATCCATGAAGATGGCCTGGAGGGTCTCGGCCAGGATCGGGGCGATCGACAGGACTTTGACCTGATCGAGCTTTTGGATGTCTTCACTCACGGGAAGGGTGTTGGTCACGATGACTTCGTCGATGGGCGCATTCTTGATCCGATCCAGCGCCGGCTCGGAGAAAACGCCGTGGGTGGCAGCCACGCGGACACTGGTTGCGCCGTAATCGCGGACCATTTCGGCTGCGTTGCAGACAGTGCCGGCGGTATCGATTATGTCATCGACAATGACAACATGGCGATCGGTCACCTTCCCAGCCATGGACAACGCCGAGGACTCGTTGTGCTCCATCGGGTCGCGCCGTTTGTAGATGAACGCCACCGATGCACCGAGATGTCTGGCGTACCGCTCAGCCCGCTTCACACCGCCGGCGTCTGGTGACAGGACCGTTGTCTTGCCCTCGATTTTCTCTGCCAGGTAGTCACTGAGGATCGGGAGCGCAGTCAGTGAGTCAAAGGGTTTCGAGATGAACCCCTGAAGCTGGCCGGTGTGCAGATCGACCGAGACAAGCCGATC
>QIDW01000193.1 GCA_003230435.1 Acidimicrobiia bacterium
ATCTGGGGATTCTCGGCCCCCCGAATGCTCGGTGCAAACGACACCAGGCTGAGTGCAAACAAGGACCGCAAGATCGTCCCAACAGAGGCCCAGGGCATCCACCTCGTCTCGACCGGTCTTCTTCTCGAAGATGAGGACACTGCTCTCATGTGGCGCGGGCTGATGCTCACCAAAGCTGTCGAACAATTCCTCAACGACGTTGCGTGGCCAACGGATCTCGGATATCTCATCATCGACATGCCCCCGGGAACGGGTGATGTGCAGATGGCGCTCGCCCGGTTGCTGCCCCAGGCAGAGATGGTCGTGGTCACCACGCCACAGGTCGCCGCACAGAAGGTCGCTGCCCGCGTTGCGGACATGGCGCGCCGATCGCACATGCCGATCATCGGCGTCGTCGAGAACATGGCCGGCTTCACCACCGATGAGGGGGCCCACTACGCCATCTTCGGATCAGGAGGCGGAGCGTCCCTCGCCGAGGACCTCGGCGTCGAGCTGCTTGGTTCCATCCCGATCGACCCTCACGTCGCGGCCGGTGGCGATACAGGGGAGCCGGTGGTTGCCGCTCAGCCGGGAGGTCCAGCGGGCTCCGCGGTGATCCAGGTCGCAGCGCGAATCACGGAGATCCTCCCACCCCTCCAACTCGACTCATGCATCGGCAGACTCTCAGCCCTCTGACCGTTCTTGTGTAACGGCGTGTTCCGCCTTTCTCAGATTCTCTGTAAACATATCGTGACGCTTGAGCGACTCCACTACATGGTGCAACCATACGAACTACGCCGAGCGGGGAGGACAGACGTTTGCCTGAAGAGACGTTCGAAGAGTTCTACAGGCACAACTACCCGCGAGCGGTTGCTGTTGCGCGAGCCCTCGCAGGTGCCCGAGCGGCCGAGGACATCGCACAGGATGCTTTCATCGCGGCATCCCGCCAATGGGATGACCTCGTTGCGCCGGAATACTGGCTCATGCGGGTTGTAGCGAACCGTTCCCGCTCGGTGCTGAGACGCAGATACGTCGAGGCACGCGCACTTGGAGAGATTGGAAGTGCACTGGCTGAAGCGCCCGAACTGAGTGAGTCGACGGAGGAACTCTGGTCTGTGGTCAGGGATCTCCCGAGGCGGCAGGCTCAGACGGTCGCCTTGGTGTATGTCGATGGACTGAGCACCGAGGAGGTTGCCGAGATCCTCGGTTGCGCAGAGTCGACCGTTCGCGTCCACCTTCACCGTGCCCGCCAGAGTCTCGCAGAACGATTCGAAGCTGAGGTCTGACATGAAGATCGACGACTTCATCAACGAGAGCGCAGACGAGACACGTTCGGCGTACGCCCACCGAGTACCGGCCCTGGCAGAGCCAAACCGCGTCTCGGGCATGTGGGTGGCTATTGGGACCGCCGCGTTAGTTCTGATCCTCGCAATCCCTGTTGTCGCCATCGTTCGCGTGGGCACAGGTAGCGATTCCGCGGCGCAGGTCACACAAACCACCACTTCGATTGCCGAGGATCCACCGGCCGCTGTCGATACGCCGGGAATCGCAGCGACTCGTGGTCGCTGTACCGACGAGATTGACCTCTACACGATCGCCGGACAGGGCTTTTCGTCCATCGACGCTGCGCTGACCGCAGCCGCGGGAGAGGCAGGACTCGAGGCTTCGGCGTTCACCCGAGAAGGGACCTCGGACACGTGGATCGCCGGTACCTCCAACGACCCTGATGGTGTGGTAGATCTTCGCCGGCCCGACGGCAGTGATGAGTGGTTCGTTGTGTCGATAAGAACATGCGCCACAGACGGAGGGATCAACCGCACAACACCCGGCGGTTCATTCGGTGAGCTCACTGCGCTGCCATCGGTCGTGCTCGTTGAAGGTGCAGAGGTGGGCAACATATACACGACCGCCCTCGCAGCCGACTCGGCTGAGTTCGCCACGATGTGGGAGGAACTCGGACTGATCGGTGAGGTACCCGATGTCTATTTCGCAACACAGGTCGTGTTCTACTTCGGTGCAGTCGAATCGAGCGGCTGCCCACTCGGTGCAGTCGTCGGACTGATGTACAGCGCCGGAGAACAGAAAATCTATCCGGATATCCCCGTCGTCGTTCCGGAGGGATCGACGGGGTGCAACGAAGACGCAAACAGACACGCCGTGCTCGTCGCCGTCGAGCGGGACAACCTTCCAAGAGGAGCCCTCTCGCTCTGGATCAGCGCCGACGATCCTCCGGGCTGCTGTCAAGACGGTGTGACGTTCATCGCAGCCGGAGAGCTTACCGCACCGGCAACCGCCTCATACCCCCCGCTGGGTGCGGACGGTGATCTGGCGATCGGCGAGACACGCATCGCCTACGGCGTCTCCACGCACTGCGGAGTCGAATGGCTCGCTCGATCGGTAAATGGACAGCGATGGCGGGCAATCGACCTCGAAAGTACCGGCGCCGTTGGCATCGACCCTGTGCCACCCGCGTGGGGGATGGCGAACGACTCCCTCGACCTGGTTCTGACCCTTGTGGACGC
>QIDW01000254.1 GCA_003230435.1 Acidimicrobiia bacterium
TCGATCCGGACATGATCACACCGTTGCTCAGGATCGAGTCCTTCACGAAGCCGGTCGCTCCGAGCTCGCCGACGATCTTGGCCGGCGGGGCGTTCTCGCTCGCGGTGTAAATGGGCCACTCCTCGTTGTAGAGGTTGAAAACCGGCTCGGGATGGACCAGATCCATGCTGGCGTCGTAGTAGGCGTCGATGGTCCCGACGTCCCGCCAATACCCACGATCTCGTCCGACCGCTCCCGGCACCTCGTTGTCGGCGAAGTCATAGACGTGGGCTAAACCGGCGTCCACGGACTTCGGAATCAGATCTCCGCCGATGTCATGGTTTGAGCCCTCGTCGGCAGCGTCGTTGTGCACCAGGTCGTACAGAAACTCTGAGTCGAAGATGTAGTTGCCCATCGAGGCCAGGATGACGTTCGGATCGTCCGGAACCGACTTGGGGTCATCGGGCTTCTCTCGGAACGCTTCGATCTGAGTTGTGACGCCCCGCTCGATGACACCGAACTGCGAAGCCTGGCTGATGGGCTTCCGAATGGCGGCGACCGTCACCCCGGCCTTGGTGTCGACGTGCTGGGACAGCATCTGGCTGGGATCCATCCGATAGATGTGGTCGGCACCGAAGACAAACACATGCTCGGGGCGCTCGTCATGGAGGATGTTGAGATTCTGGAACACCGCGTCGGCCGAGCCGAGGAACCATCGCTCACCCACCCGCATCTGAGCAGGCACCGACGTCACGTAGTTGCCGAGCAGGGGCGACAGCCGCCAAGTAAGTGAGATGTGTCGATTGAGGCTGTCACTCTTGTACTGGGTGAGAACGAGTATCCGCCGGTAGCCGCCGTTGACGAGACTGGAAAGAGCGAAGTCGATCAGCCGGTATTGGCCGCCAAAGGGAACCGCCGGCTTGGCGCGGTCCCGGGTCAGCGGCATCAATCGTGCCCCGACTCCACCGGCAAGGACCATCGAGAGAACTCGGGAGCGGCCGGCGATCATGACAGGCAACCTACTCCACCGGCCGTCAGGTCTCAGACCGGTAAGCCGCCTAGACCAAGCCCCCATCTGAGAAGATGGCGTTTGATGTTCGAGCGTTCATCAGGTGTCCTTCTACATGTCAGCAGCCTCCCCGGTCCTTACGGCGTTGGTGACTTCGGTCCGGCGGCGCACGCCTGGGTCGACTGGCTGGCCGACGCCGGGTGCAGGTACTGGCAGATTCTGCCCCTGGGACCCAGCGGATATGCCGATTCCCCCTACTCGTCACCCTCGTCCTCCGCAGGCAACATCAACCTGATCTCGCCTGATCTTCTGGTTGGAGATGGTCTCCTTGCGGCGGACGAGGTGGGTGGAAAAGAGAAAACAGAGCGAGTCGATTACAGCCGTGTTGCTAAGCAGAAGTGGGCAATGGTTGGCCTGGCCTTCACACGGCTGGCTGGAGACCTCGAGGATGAGTTCACCGAGTTCCGGAAACAGGAGGCGAAATGGCTAGAGCCCTACTCGTTGTTCATGGCGCTCAAGGTCGCTGAAGGGGGAGGATCTTGGACAGGTTGGTCTCCAGAGCTGCGCGCTCGCGATCCCAAGACACTCAACGTGGCTCGTCGAGAACTTGCCGATGAAGTCGCCCGCCACGCCATGGGTCAGTTCATTTTCTATCGACAGCTTGACGCCCTGCGTGAATATGCGGCAGAACGCGGAGTGAAGATCATCGGGGACGTGCCCCTCTACGTAGCTTCCGACAGCGTCGATGTCTGGTTGAATCCCGAACTCTTCACCATCGACATGACAACCGGAATACCCAGAATCGTTGCGGGCGTGCCTCCTGACAGGTTCTCGGTGACAGGGCAGAGGTGGGGGAATCCGCTCTATCGATGGGATGCCCACGGCGCTGATGACTTTGCATGGTGGGGGCGCCGGCTCGAAACCTTCTTTCGTCAGGCGGATGTCCTCAGAATCGACCACTTCACCGGATTCGTCAGGTATTACGCGATCGATGGCTCCTCGGAGACAGCAGCGGAGGGAGTTTGGCGTGAGGGTCCGGGAGCCGCCTTCTTCGAGTCGATGGAACGCCGATTCGGCGACCTCGACATCATCGTCGAGGACCTCGGTCCGCTGGGAGATGTCGTGGAGGATCTTCGACTGCAACTCGGGTACCCGGGTATGAAGGTTCTTCAGCACGCATTTGATGGTGACCCCGGAAATCAGTTCCTGCCCGAGAACTACAACGACGATTGTGTCGTCTACACCGGCACCCACGACGACGACACCGCCCGCGGTCGTCTCGATTCGGAGAGCGACCACTACCGCCGGCAGGCGCTCTCCTACACCGAAGCTTCCCTCGAGTCCTATTCATGGGCGCTGATCTCTCGTGCCTGGGAGTCGACAGCCGTCATTGCCATCACCCCGATGCAAGACCTTCTCGGTCTCGGCACGGAAGCGCGAATGAACACCCCGTCGACAACCGAAGGGAACTGGCAGTGGCGCATGGCCGAGGGTGACGCCTCTGCCGCTGGCAGACATGAATAGGAGCACCGGACGCAGCCGATGACCGACATGCCAGCTGACTTGCCTAAAATGCCCGTGCGCCCACTGATGCCGAATAAACCACCGACATTGTTCGGTGGTCTGTCTTTTGAGGAGATGACGGGTGGATTCCCAGGCTTTGCATGAGATGCTGCTGCGGCTCGCCACCAATTACCGGTGGACCTGGACACCATCGTGTCGCAACCTCCTCATGTCGCTCCCCGGAGCCGATCCCGCTCAACACCCTCTGGAGGCTGTATCGGGTCTGAGCGAAGAGCAGCTCTGCCAGCTGGCAGACGACGAAGAATTCGTGTCCGAGGTGATCAAAGAGTCGGCCGGCCTCGCCGAGGCGGTCATCGAGTCACCTCCGACAATCGCCTATTGCTCGCCCGAATTTGGGATCAGCAATTTTGTTCCGCAGTACTCGGGCGGTCTCGGCGTGCTGGCGGGAGACTTCCTCAAGGCGGCTAGCGACGCTGGCCTCCCGTTGGCCGGCGTCGGGTTGTTCTATCACCAGGGTGCCTTCCGCCAGGTGATCAAAGATGGGGAACAGGGCGAGATCTTCAGCACTGTTGAACCCGAGAAGGTCGGTGCGGTCGATACCGGGATCGAGGTGGAAGTCCCATTCCCGGGTCGTGAGGTCAGGGCCAGGGTCTGGCGAATGGACATTGGCGGTGTGCCTCTCATCCTGTTGGACACCGACGTGGAGTTGAGCAGCGAGAAGGACCGTGCCATCACAGACCGTCTCTATATGGGCTCCGAACAGCACCGAATCGACCAAGAGATGGTCCTTGGCATCGGTGGCGCTCGAGCGCTGGCCGCTCTCGGCTGGAACATCGAGATCTATCACCTCAACGAGGGCCATGCCGGTTTCATCACGCTGGAACTGGTCGACCGGGTGATCAGGTCGGGCGATCTGCCGACAGCAGTGGCCCGAGTCAGAAAAGACCTGGTCTTCACCACCCACACTCCGGTGCAGGCCGGGATCGACAAACTGAAGCGGGACACTCTGGGCCCGTACCTGGAATTGTGGGCCCAGCGCTGGGACGTGGAACCTGGCGACCTCTGGAGGCTGGGTTCCGACCCGGGCGACGGCGACGCCTTCAACATGGCTGTGTTCTGTCTTCGCATGTCGAGGGCTGCGAACGGTGTGTCCAAGTTGCATGGAGAGGTCAGCCGCGGTCTGTTCTCTAACCTCGAGGAAG
>QIDW01000327.1 GCA_003230435.1 Acidimicrobiia bacterium
TGTCGCGACCTGACGTTTCGGATTCGCTACCCGGGGTTGCAGTAGCGATTGCCCTGGTACCACCGCTGGCTGTTATCGGGCTGATGATCTCGCAGGCGGACTGGTTGGCGGCGTCCGGTGCACTGCTTCTCTTCACGACGAACCTTGTTGCCATCCTCCTCGTCGGCGGAGCAGTTTTCATTCTGACCGGCGTTGTGCCGGTCCTCCGACTGTTCGAGAACGTGAGTTGGGTGAAGAGAAGCTTGGGGATGGTGGCGTTGCTGGCGGTCGCTGTGATCGCGATTCTCGGTGCCACCGCGGACAACTTCAGAAGTCAGACGGCGGGACTGGCGGTCGCCGAGGGGGTCGTCGCGGAGTGGCTGGGGGACTCGGATCTTCGAGTCATCGGCTCTGATTATGTGGGTGGCGAGTTCTTCTTCACCCTCGAAGGATCTGAGGAGCCGCCTCCGGTCGCCGACCTGGCGGCGGGCATCGAAGAGGACCTGGGCCGGGCAGTTGGCGTGTCGGTCAAGTGGGTACCGACCACAACCTTCGAGTACGACGTGAGCGACTAGTTGCTTTATCTGACACGCCGCACAAGAAAGACCCCCGTCATCGACAGGGGTCCCTCCTATTGAGAGTGAGTTCGGTCTAAGCGAGAAGTTTGGCCTTCTGCGCCTGGAACTCGTCGTCGGTGAGGGTGCCAGAGTCCTTCAGCGAGGCGAGTTTCTTGATCTCGTCCGCGGCAGACGCGCTCTCTCCCGCTACCGACTGGATGTAGTCGCGCTGAGCAGACTGCATATCGGCGGCCTGCTTCATCGAGCGGTTCTGCATTTCGCCGCCATTGGCGATGAGATAGATGAGGACGCCGAGGAAGGGAAGGACGATCACGAAGAAGATCCATCCAGCCTTGCCAAACCCGGAGATCTCGCTGCGGAAGATGTCGGCAAAGATCGAAATAAGTAACCAGATCCACACGAAGAACATAAAGAACCAGAGCATGGACCAGAACAGGTCGAGAAGCGGCATTGAGCCTCCAATTGAGAGAAACGTGGTTAACCACACTGCTTGCGTGGCAATCAGTGTCGTCGCCGGGACCCGGGGGTCGTCGTTGACGGCACCTGACTATATCGAGACGAGCGGTAAGAGGCGATCCGAAGTGCCCGCCCACACCAACGGCCACCGTTAACCGGTGGCCGTTGCTGACGTCCGGTGCCCTTATCGGGCATCGGCGAGATCTAGATGATCTGGGCGATGAGAGGGATGGCGACGAGGTTGGCCGCTACCACTCCGAGGCGCACAACGGAGGGGACCCGTGCCGCTCTGACTGAAGTTGCAGCGAGGGCCACCCCGAAAAGAACAAACAACCAGGACCCGTTGGTCAGCATCGTGGCCAACATGAGAACAAGGGTTGCGGTGATCATCCCACCGGCCGCGATGGCAATCCGGGCAGCCTTCCCCGCCGGTTTTGTGGCCCACTCGTCGAGAACTATGTCTGAAGTAGTCATAACCCGATCTGTTTCGGCAGATCAGCGCAAATGCTTTAGGCCTTGGCGCACCCCGATTTGATTCTGTGAACCGAAACCTGGCCTCAACACAGAATTCCGTTCACAGAATGGTGAGGAGTCCACCGCCGCGGCAGAATATCGGTCTAGTCCAGGCTTCCGGGCGGGGCGACCCACTCGGTGAGTTGTCCGGTGACCTGCGCGATGTGATCAAAATCCCGGTCGTAGTGGAGAACCGTTAGGTCGGCGGCCTCAGCTGCAGCGGCGACAATCAGATCCATCGACTTGGCGTGGCGGTGAAGACCGGCTTCCGCCATCCCGACTGCGATCTCGAGGGATCGATTCATGATGTTTGGCGTGATTGGTACGTCAAGCATGAGGCGTCGCCGCCATGCGTCCCTCTTCACATCTCTTGATCGGACGCTGTACAAGAGCTCAAGATCCACAGCTCGACATGTCCACGCATCGTCGTTATCAGTCAACGAGTGCAGTCGCTGGGCCACGATCTTCTGGCGTTTCCTCCCCCAGACGGAGGTGTCAATCAGGAAAGCCACCGGGCGGCGGTGTCGGTCGACGATTCTGCTCGAGCAACTCGACCGCGTTCGGCTCCAGAGACTCCGAGAGTTCTTCGATATGTCGTTTGGTTGATTCGATTCTGATCAGCCTTCTCAAGGCTTCCTCCACTGTTCCTTTGATGGTTTCGGCGTCAGCGAGCTCTCTTGCAAGGGCGAGCAGTTCATCATCGATATCTATCAGACGTTTGGTCACAATGGAAGTATATACGCGAGGGTGTGTTTCGTATATACCCCAAACAGAACGGTTAGGTGAGGGCCGCCCGGGCAGCGTGATAACCACACATGCCGTGGACACCGGCGCCTGGTGGGGTGGCGGATGAGCACAAATACACCCCGCTACCGAGTTGGTAGGGCCGCTTGGCGCCCATCTGCATGACCTTCTTCAACCCGAACCCACCCCCGCCGATGTCGCCGCCCACGTAGTTGGGGT
>QIDW01000385.1 GCA_003230435.1 Acidimicrobiia bacterium
GTGGGCACGGGGATTGGCGGAGGGCTGGTCATCGATGGACATCCTCTCCATGGGACCTCCCATCCGGAAATGGGGCACACGATCGTTATGCCCCACCCCGATGACCCGTATGCCGGGCACTGCCCGTACCACGGTGCGTGTCTCGAAGGAATGGCTTCGGGCCCAGCCATCGAGGATCGGTTCGGTCGCGTCGCAACCGCGTTGAATCATGCTGAGAGTGAGGAGGCTTTGCGTCTGGTTGCCTTCTACCTTGGGCAGGGGCTGCGCAATATCGTCTATATGGTCGCTCCCGATCGCATAGTCATCGGGGGTGGTGTCAGTCACTTGCCGGGATTCCACAGCGCAGTTTCCACGGAACTCGCTGAACAGTTAGCGGGCTACCCGGGACTTTCCGAGCACGAATCGGGCGACTTTGTAGTTGCGCCGAAGCTTGGTGATCTCTCCGGCCTCGCCGGAGGGCTGATCTTGGCGGAGCACGCCGGAAACCGATGAGTTCAGCTGATGCCGTCGAAACGGTTTCACGGATTCAAAGCCACGCTCTATTGTCCCGTATGGCTTGGCTTCGAGGGAGACGATTCGCCTCTCCGACGCCGTTGTGCGGACATACCCCCAATGGAGGAGAAAGTTCATGAAGCGATTCCGATGGATGGCCGTTCTCGCGGTCATGGCACTGGTCCTTGCTGCCTGTGGAGGCGGTGACGACGACGCTGGCGGTGACGGGGGCGACGGCGGCGACCGTCCCTTCGAGGGCGAGGTCGTCAACATCTTTGGAGCATTTGTCGACGCCGACGCCGCGGCGTTCGATGACACGGTTGCGCCATTTGAGGAGGCAACTGGAATCGACGTGGTCTACGAGGGCTCCGGTGACTTCGAGACTCAGATCGGCATTCGTGTCGAGGGCGGAAATGCCCCCGATATCGCCATGTTCCCCCAGCCCGGGCTGTGGGCACAGTTCATCGGCGACATGGTTGATTTTGCCGACCTTGGTGTTGATGTCGATGCGATGGCAGCCGACAACAGCCCCTACCTGGCTGACCTCCCCGCCTTCATCGCACAACTCAACGACAAGGGCCGGGACGGGACTTTCGGAGGTTGGTTCCGGCTGAACACGAAGAGTTGGCTGTGGGTACCCGTCCCCGAGTTCGAAGAGGCCGGTTATAGCGCCCCGGCGACGTGGGACGACTTGATCGCACTCCAGGAACAGATTCTCGCAGATGGAAACACCCCGTGGTGCTTTGGCATGGAGAGCGGAGGAGCAACCGGATGGGTAGCCACCGACTGGATGGAAGACGTGGTTCTTCGCACTGGCGGAACCGACGTGTACGACCAGTGGGTTGCCCACGAGATCCCGTTCAATGACCCTGAGATCACCGACGCGGCGGAACGACTCGGACAGATCATGTTCCCCGAGGGCAACGTCCTCGGAGGTACTGACGCGATCCTGGCCACACCGTTTGGGGACCAGAACACCCCGATGTTCGAAGACCCACCTGCTTGTTATCTAGCAAAACAAGCCGGATTCATCACCGGATTCTTCCCCGATGGTGTGTTTGGACCGGACGTTGACAATCAGGCCGAAGCCATCCCGTTCCCGAACATCAACAACGATGGTGACATGATGTTGGGTGCTGGCGACCTCTTTGGTGTCTTCACCGATTCCGGAGCCGTGGCGGCCACCGTGAATTGGCTGATCTCGCCTGAGGGCGGTGAGGGATTTGCCCGAGCTCAGGCTGGGTTCCTGTCACCGAATGCCCGGTTCGACACGGCGAATTACGTAGACCCGTTCCAGAAGCAGCAGGGTGAGTTACTCGCCGCTGCTCTCGGTGACGGTACGTTCCGTTTCGACGCCTCCGACTTGATGCCGGCATCGGTCGGAGCCGGCACTTTCTGGACCGGCATGGTCGAGTACGTGCAGAACGGACCGGACAATCTGGACGAGGTACTAACCGATATCGACAACTCCTGGCCGTAAACCGGTCAGATAACTGAAAGAAGAGAGGTGGTCTGCGGCCGACGCGGGCCACCTTTCTTCGTCTAGGTTCCTCTCCAGAGATAGTCAGAGGAAGGGTTCTTGAGCAACGACCAACCCCCGAGTGATCGGGCAACCAAGGTCGAAACCCGGTCCAACGAGACCGGTCCTGTCGAAATGTCGTCGGGCCTGTCGGAGAAAGCCTCATTCCGGGATCACCTGGCTATAGCTCCACTTCGGCTGATCGCGGTGGTCGGGGTTCCTCTGCTCGCTTTTTTCCTTCTTTCGCAGTCTTTCGTATTCCTGAGAGACTCAGAAGCAAATCGAGTGGTAATCGTCCTGGTGGCCCTCGTCTTTGGTGTCATTGGCGTATTTGGCCTGTACTGGGTGATGGACTTCGTCGCCAACCAGCTTCCGGAGCGGATCGGGGTGCGTATCCGACCGTGGATATTCGCTGGTCCCGCACTGAGCGTGCTCGCACTCTTCCTCGTCTGGCCCACCATCCGCACTCTCTGGCTGA
>QIDW01000154.1 GCA_003230435.1 Acidimicrobiia bacterium
GTTCGGTCTGACCATTGGAATCTGGGCGATCATCGTCTCGTTCATCGTCCTCCTCTTCTGGATACCTCTGAAGGAGCGCTACGGAATCGGAACGATTCTCAACGCGCTGATCATCGGCGTGATGATCGACGTGACTGCTGCGGTGATGCCAGTCGCCGAACACACCGGAGTAGCGATGCTCATGCTCGGGACTGGGATTCTGTTGATCGGCTTCGCCTCCGGCCTCTACATCGGAGCCAATCTCGGGCCCGGCCCTCGAGACGGGCTCATGACCGGGATCTCCCGGAGAGGCCCATCCATCAGACTGGTCAGGTCGATCATCGAGATCGTCGTGCTGACTACCGGCTGGTTACTGGGCGGGACATTTGGGATCGGAACCATCGCCTTTGCCCTACTGATAGGCCCTCTGGTTCAGTTCAGCCTGGCTCGCCTGACCATCGACAGCGGTCGCACGGAGGACGCCTGGGATCACCCGGCACGCTGAAGGGCAACTCGGGTAGGTTCGATTTATCGAAACGTTGGCGCCCAGGGCAGTGATGCCTAGCGACCGGTGGGGGATTCTCCTACGTCGCCGCTAGGTTTGTGTCATGGAACGACCCGACTGGTTCGACAATGACCTCTACCCGTTCGATAGCCATTGGCAGGATGTAAACGGCTCGAAGGTTCATTACCTCGACGAGGGTGAAGGCCCGGTGCTGCTGATGCTCCACGGCAATCCGACGTGGTCGTTTCTCTACAGGCGAATGGTCCCATATCTATCGGACCATTTCCGTTGCATCGCCCTGGATTATCCCGGGTTCGGACTCTCCACCGCCCCCGAGGAATACGGGTTCACGCCCGCCGAGCATGCGGAAGTGGTGAGTGGCTTTGTCGACGCTCTGGGGGTCGATGAGTTCTCGTTGGTGATGCAGGACTGGGGCGGCCCGATCGGCTTTCAGGTCGCCCTGGACCGACCCGACAGCGTCAAGGCCCTGATCCTGGGCAACACCTGGGCGTGGCCACGCACCGACACCGCCACGCAGCGCTTTTCATCCGCTCTCGGCGAGGGACGTTCCGGCGAATTCCTCGTCGACCGCGCCAACGTGTTTATCAACGTCTTTCTGAAGCGGGGGATGCGGCGCCGCAGCGTCACCGGGGCCGAGATGAGGATGTGGCGTGGGCCGTTCCTGGAGAAGGAGACGCGTCTGGCAGTCCGAGTGATGCCCCGAGAGTTGAGCGGGTCGGCTGATTGGCTTGCCGATATCGAAGAACGTCTCGGGGAGATCGCCGATAAGCCGGCGCTGCTCTTCTGGGCGGACCAGGACCCAATGTTTCGCGGATCGGAAAAGAGGAAATGGGAGAGCATCCTCACCAACCGACGCACCTACATCCTTCGTCATGCCGGCCATTTCTGGCAGGACGATGCCGGGCCGGAGGCGTCGTTGATGATCCGCTATTGGTGGGACAACCTCGTCTAGGCGCACAAGCTCGAGGCGTAACCCGCGAAAACTGATCAGGCGCAGGACTAGCTGAACCCGTGGGGCCCATATAGGGTGCCGTCACTTCCCCCGACCGCCCGTTTCGGCGTTCACTTCCCCGCCTGGATGACCGTTTTGGCCTTCCGAGCACGCAGCTGCGGGTTGTGGATAAGTAGGTTCTTGACGAGTTGCACGCGTGTAATTACAGTGTTGGAGTCCATACCAGATGTAGTGGACACTTCCCCGCACACCACAACATCTAGTGGTGGGAGCTATAGATGGACGTGTTTTCGGCCTCTTGTGCCGGAAAAAAGGAAGTGCGGAGGAGGCACAATCAATGAGCGAAGGCCTACGGATAACCCGTCGCTTTACCGAGGCCGGTAACGACCCATACGACCGGCTGGAGTGGTCGACCCGAGACTCCAGGATCACCAACCCCGACGGCTCCGTTGTCTTTGAGATGACCGACGCCGAGATCCCGGCTCAGTGGAGCCAGGTCTCCTCGGACATCATGGTGTCCAAGTACTTTCGCAAGGCCGGTGTCCCCCAGTTCGACGAGGACGGAAACCAACTCCTCGACGACGAGGGCCAGCCGCTTACCGGACCGGAGCACTCCGCCAAGCAGGTCCTCGATCGTCTCGCCGGCACGTGGAGGCACTGGGGCGAGAAGGATGGCTACTTCGCATCAACCGAAGACGCCGAGGCCTTCGAGGACGAACTTCGGTACATGCTCGCCAACCAGATGGCCGCTCCCAACTCACCACAATGGTTCAACACCGGCCTCAACTGGGCCTACGGGCTGACCGGCCCGGCGCAGGGCTTCTGGTATGTGGATGGTGATACTGAGAAACTCATGTCCTCGCCTGACTCCTACTCGCGCCCATCCCCCCATGCATGTTTCCCCGCCGGCTCGATGGTCATGACCAAAGAGGGCGCCAAGCCGATCGAGAAGATCGAACCGGGTGATGTCGTGTTGACCCACGAAGGTCGGTACCGGCCGGTGATCGAAACGATGCAGCGTCAGGTTGATG
>QIDW01000163.1 GCA_003230435.1 Acidimicrobiia bacterium
AGGGTCGCCATCGAAGGTCTCGTCAACGAGGAGTTCGACGCCCCGATCGACATCTCCGAGGAGTTGGCACGGAGGGAATCTCAGGCCATCGACGGTCTGGAGTTGATCGGAGAAGGATCGATCCCATCGCGCTTGTGGTCACGACCGGCGATATCTGTTCTTGCCATCGACGCTCCGCCGGTTGTGGAGGCAATCAACCAACTCGTGCCTGTGGCAAAGGCCAAGGTGAGCATGAGGATCCCACCCGGCCAGGATACCCAAGAGGCTCTTCGGGCACTGAAAGACCATCTGACCGCCAACGTGCCCTGGGGAGCGAGGATCGACTTCTTGCATGAGGAAGTCGGCGACGCCACGGCGCTCGACATGGACAACTCGGCGGTAGCGTCCTGGAGCGAAGCCTTCAGAGAGGCGTACGGAACGGATCCATTGGCAGTTGGCGCCGGTGGCTCGATCCCCTTCATTGCTCTGTTCGGCGAGCTCTACCCGGAGGCTCCGATCCTCGTCATTGGTTGTGGAGATCCAACCAGTTCTATCCACGCGCCCAATGAAAGCCAGGATGTCGGCGATCTGGAGAAGGCCACCCTATCGGAGGCGATCGCATTCAGGTTGCTGGCCGGCTAGCGCCACCGAACCCAACCTGGCGCCATGCCTCGTACACGACAACGGCCGCCGAATTGGAGAGGTTGATCGAACGCACGCCGTCCACCATCGGCAGTCGAAGTCGTTGAGCGACCCAGGGTAGGTCCTGGACGTCATCCGGCAGCCCAACCGACTCCGGCCCAAATAGCAGCGCGTCTCCTTTTTGATAGCCGACATCGCTATAGAGAGTCCCGGCATCAACTGTGAAAGCGAAGACGCGCGATGGGGTGGTCTCAGCTCTCCAGGCGTCCAAGCCGGCGTGGACCGCCACCGATGCCCTGTCTCGATAGTCCATCCCGGCACGCCGCAGCTTGGCATCTTCCATGTCGAAGCCGAGGGGCTCGATCAGATGGAGCCGACATCCTGTGACCGCCGCCAGACGCATGGCATTGCCCGTGTTGGGCGGGATCTCCGGCTGGTAGAAGACAATGTCAAACATGGTCAGCGGATATCGAACAGGCGAAGCTCGGTGTCCTCGGCCTCGCGCAATCCGTCGTAGTCGACCTCGATCGCCTCGATCCCCCTGGCCTCCGCCATGACCCGGGCCTGTGGGGCGATCTGTTGGGCGGCGAAGATGCCTCGCACCGGTGCGAGCCGAGGATCGTTGTCCAATCGTTCGAGATATCGAGCCAGTTGCTCGACACCGTCGATCTCCCCCCGTCTCTTGATCTCCACCGCGACCGCTTTCTGGGTGGTGTCAGCGCAGAGCAGGTCGACCGGACCGATGTCGGTTGGGTATTCGCGCCGGATGAGCGTCAGTCCTTCTTCCAGCACCCACGGCTTGGCGGCCAGTAGTTCCTGGAGATGGGCCTCGACCCCATCCTTCTCCAGGCCGGGATCGTCGCCCAGCTCGTGGGTGATGTCCTCCAACACCTCATGGATCCAGATCGTCAGAATCTCACCCTTGCCGTTGCTCACCACCCATTTGTCGTCGTGGATCTCTGCCACGTTGGGAGCCACCATCCAATTCAGAGGTTTGGAAGCATTGCCGTCTGAGTGAATCGCCAGGGTTCCGTCAGCCTTCACCATGATGAGGCGTGTTGCCTCGGGGAGGTGGGCGTTGAGTCGACCTGAGTAGTCGACACTGCATCGGGCGACAAGCAGTCTCACGGGTTGACGAGGGTACCGCTGCCGGGAATCCTCCCGGCGATGACCGCAGACGCCACCAGGAGCCCGCCCGAGGCAAGCCACCCAGGGACGTAAGTGCCAAGCAGATCCACGGAGAGGCCCATCAACGGCGCACCAAAGGCCAACCCGAGCAAAAAGCCTGCCAGGACGATACCCGTGCCCTTTCCGACCATTTTCGGAGGGGAGAAGTCCATCACCGCGAGCATGCCGACGGCGTTCCATGCGATGGCACCGCCCCCGAGAAGGACAGCCGCAGGAACCAGTACCCAGCTCTCCACCACATCCAGTGCAGCCAGGCCCAACAGCACCGCTGTGCCTGTTGACATGACCGCAAGTATTCGAAGGGTCTGACCGTGACCAATTCGTTTCTCCGACGCGGACGGCCAGAAGATTCGGGCAGCAATGCCCGCTAGCCCGACGACGGCCACCAGTGAGCCGGCTGCCCGGGGCGACCAGAGTTGGTTCTCCTCCGCAAACAGCGGGAGGAATCCAAAGATGGCAGAAGTCGCCAGCCCGGAGAGGGTGCCGTAGACGGCTATCCACTTGACTTCCACGGGAATGGCCAGATGGGCCCACTCAGTGCGTGCCTCATGCTCGATCGGATTGCTTCGGCCCATCATCCCGACGAGACCCGCAACAGGCATCGTCAGAAAGATGAGAACAGCGATTCGCCAATCCCAAAGGCCGGCGAACACGGGGAGCAGCATCCCTCCCAG